>CAZFGM010000459.1:0-1769 GCA_964518515.1 uncultured Alcaligenaceae bacterium
CTTGCTCGCCGCGGGCAGCATCCAGTCCACGGCGAGCAAGCTCGCCGGCTAAATGAAACGCCTTAATTCCCACCGCGTGGAGTATATCGTGACGCGGGGAGACAGCGAGCCGCCGGGTTTATCCCGGCGGGGACAAGCCCCGCCGCTCGCCGAAAGAATCTTTCTTGCCCGCGTCCAGTAAACACCGCCAGGTTGTAGGTCAGCCTTTCCAGGCTGACGCAACATAGTCAGCCTGACCTACCAGCGCGGTTGTATTAGAAGCGGAGAAAAAAAGCGATACAGAGGCTGGGGGCCGAGCACTCCGGTGCCTGTGTGTAGTTTTGAGATTCTGACCGGAGTTGTCGGTTGCAAGTCGCACTTCCACAGTGAGTTATGGAAAAAGGCTCGGTCTCAAAATAGTTTTGAGACTTTGAGTGCTGGATTGGGAACGTGTCCTGCCTCCCATTATAGATCCAGGGCGTCCAGCGAATCCATCAACTGATCCAGGTCGTCTTTCGGCAGTTGCTCCTTGCCGGCCTGGCGTTTGGGGATGCCGACCGCCATGCCGACAGCATCGCGGCCGTCCTTGACCAGCTCGCGATCGCGCTCGAGGACAGCCTGGGCCAGGGCGTCCTTGGCGTCGCCGCCGAATAACTTGGTCAGGTCAATCTTGAGGCTGGTGATGGCGCCGACGGGGGCGCCGGCGATGGCCGGCGTCTTGTAATCGGGGAACATGATGGCCTGCTCGGGACAGACGCGGCTGCACGCCGGGCAACCGCGCTTGCAGTTGTCCTGGTTCTCGACCAGGATGCGGTCCTGGCCATCCACGCCGTAGACGCCGAACAGGCAGAAGTCGATGCATTCCATGCAGTTGGTGCAGCGGCTGTAATCGATGACCGGATACCAGCGGCGATCCGGCGCCTCGAGAAGTTTCTGGGCCGGAAACGTCGGCACGGGCGGGGCGGTATCCTGGCCGTTGCTCTTGAAGAGGCCCAGTTCCACCAGCACGGGCTGGGCTTTTTGTTGTTGTTTCTCCTCGGCGCGGCCCCGGCATTCGCCGGCGATGCGGCGAATCTCTGCGACGTAGGGATCGGGCGTGTTGAAGTCGCGCAGGTCGAGGCAATAGATATGGCGTTCCGCCACCTGCCCCGCACCGATGCCCTTGGGGAGCGGGGTTTCGCCTTTCCCCTCTTCTTCTTCTTCTTCTTCTTCGTCGTCGGCGGCGGGCGGTTTGAGCTGGGTTTCGCCCCAGTGTCCTTTGATGCCGTCACGATCGAGGAGCCAGAAAGCCGCCCGCGGATACAGCCAGGTCAAGAGCACCATGTCGCCGCTGACCGATTCCAGGAACAGCCGGCCGGTGTGTTCCTGGTCCAGGTCGTACAGGTAGGGAACCACCGACACGTCCAGCCCGGGTTCCATGATCAGGGCGGCGACGATAGCTTCCTCCAACCCACGCTTGACGGGATTCTTGCCCTGGGCCTGCGACAGGACGACGGTCAGGCGGTGACGGCTCATGGGGTACCCCAAATTGATTGGCGAGAAGAATATCCTTTTAGCAAAAAATCCGAATTTCAAAATCCGAAATCCGAAACAAATTCGAATATCTAAATCGGAAATCCAAAACCCTACGATCTCCGCCTTCCTATTTCGATATTTGAATTTCGGATTTGTTTCGGATTTTGATATTCGGATTTCGAATTTATCATCTCCACAAGTTGAACCCAAAAATAGACTCCTACATGTGGCCTTTCAAAAGGCGTTGGGTGTTTTCCCAGTTGGCATCCAGGAAC
>CAZFGM010000459.1:1869-6228 GCA_964518515.1 uncultured Alcaligenaceae bacterium
CTACATGTGGCCTTTCAAAAGGCGTTGGGTGTTTTCCCAGTTGGCATCCAGGAACTTATAATATTCATCCACGGCCATTAGTCCCGTCCCAGCGCCGGCCATTTCGAAGAGCCAGCCGGCCCCGTGATTATCCACGTTGATGGCCGACGGGTCTTTCAATACTTCTGGATTGAATTCCACCAGGGTACCGGCCATCGGGGCGAACAGGTCGGACTGGGCCTTGGACGTCTCGATATGGCCGATCTCCTGGCGGGCCGTCAAGGTATCGCCGGCATTCACGTGCCAGTCGAGGAAATACACGTCCTGCATGAGACGGACCGCATAGCTGGTGAAGCCGAAGCGGAGCCGGCCTTCCGCCGTGCGGCACCACATGTGATTGCGGGCGTAGCGCAAATCTCCCGGCAAGATTGCGGGATATTTGCCCATCAGGAAGGTCAGCGCCTCGGCCATGAATTCGCTTGCCGTTTCGCGTTCGTCTGTTTTTTCAGCCATCAGCCATCAGCCATCAGCAGTCAGCAATCCGAAGAAGGCAAAAGTCAGAATCAGGGGGCTGATCACCGGATCGCTGAGGGCTGATAGCTGACGGCTGATAGCTTTTCGCTGACTTACGTATATCGCCCGCCGCGATATTCCGCCTCGAAAAACGCGGGCAACAACCGATCCACTTGCAGCAGGCCCGCCCGCGTCAACTCCACCGTGCCGTGGTGGCGGGTCAGGAAGCCGGCGCCGGCCAACTGGCCGAATCCGTCGGTGAAGTCTTTTAGAATATCCGCTCCGAACTTGCGCTGGAAGTAGCTGCTATCCAGTTTTCCCGTTTTTAATTGCAGCATCATCTCGCGCCGCAGTCTTTGCCCGGCCGTGACCGGTAAGGCCCGGCCCAGCGGCAACTGGGCCCGGTCCAGCAGGGCCACGTAGTTTTCCCAGGCGTCCACGTTCTGTACGTGTACGCCGTTGACATGCCCGAACGAGGCGACGCCGGTGCCGAACATGTCGGCCCCGTGCCACAAGCTGTCGCGATAAACGAAGCGGCAGCGGGCCGGATCGCGCACCATGGTGTAGGCGCTGGAGACCGCGTAGCCCGCCTGGGCCAACTCGGTGAAGGCGTAATCCACCCAGGCGCGTTTCGTCGGCCAGTCGGCGATGGTCCCTTCGTGAAGCGGTTGCTGGCCCAGGACCAGCAGTTCTCGGGAAAACACCGTGTTGAAGGGCAATTCCATCTGGTAGACGGTCACGCTGTCCGCCGCCAGGGCGATGGTTTTGCGGACACATTCGCGCCAGTTGTCCCAGGTTTCGCCGACCATGCCGGCGATCAGGTCGATGTTGATCTGCGGGAAGTGCAAGGTCCGCGCCCAGTCATAGGCGCGATAGATTTCCGCCGACAGGTGGGCGCGGCCGTTAGCTTCGAGAATCTTGTCGTCGAAGTTTTCGATGCCCAGGCTGAGCCGGGTCACGCCCAGTTCTTTCAGGGTTTCCAGTTTATGTTGCTGCAGCGTTCCGGGTTCGCATTCGAAGGTGACTTCGTCCGCCGTGGACCACGGGAGGATGGCCTGAACTCGCTCGAACAAGCCGCGCAACTGAGCGGCGCTCAGAAAAGAAGGCGTGCCGCCGCCGAAGTACACGAACTGCAAAGCCCGCCCGCCGACCGCGGGCAGCCGGCGGTACAACTCGACTTCCTTGACCAGGGCGTCGAGATAGGTTTCGACGTCGCGGGCATTCTTGTCGGTGTAGACGCGGAAATAGCAAAACTTGCAGCGTTTGCGGCAGAAGGGAATGTGCAGGTACAGGCCCAGCGGCGTGCCGAGCCGCGGGGGCGAGCGCAGGGCGGCCAGGGCCTCGGGAAGATGGGCGGGCTTCCAGGTCGAAAAGGGCGGATAGTTGGCCACGAAGTAGTTGCCCAGGCCGGTTTTTTCCTGGCTGGTTTCGGTTGTCGGCATGATTTTTACGCCATCGCAAATTCAGTAAATTTTCGTTCCTCCGGTGCATGAAACGCCAGAACGATGTCGCTCTTGGGGACGCCGGCTTTCAGCAATTCCTGGGTAATCCCATCTTCCGTCCAATCTTCCTCGATCCAAATCTTGTCGTTTTTCAAACGGATGAACAGGGTGGCGCCCCGAACACGATGGTCTTTGGTCCAACCGGTTTTCACAAGTAAGTAGGATCCCCGTTCATCATCAAAGACACAAAGAGTATCCACCCCCGGGCGAGGTTGTCGGTTGCAGAGTTCGGCGATTTGATTCAGCTGGATCTTAATAAGACGCCGATATTCGTTCAGCTTATCCATGTGTCGATTTCCTCCTTTTCCAGATCGACAACTACGAGCTTAAGGTCATATCGTTGAACCAAAAATTGAATTGCTTTCTTCTGAAAGATTCCAATGTACTTGGGTTTACTGACTGCCAAGAACAATTGATGTTCCGGTGCCACCATTTCCAGGAAGGCCCGATACATCAGGCAACGACCAACCTGATTTTACCACAGCGATTCCAAGAACAAAAGAAAGCAAGGAAAAAGAAGGTCCGGTTTTTTTGCGAGGGCCAGGGGCCGCTGGTACTTGCAGGGACCAGACCTCTCGCGTAAGCTGAGTGGTTGTTATGCAGGAAAAGGCGCCACAGCCCATATCCGGCCCGGAACACCGTGCCCGGCAAAACCGGGTGGAAGCAATCGCCCATCGCCTTGGTTTCGTGGGGACGGTGGAATACCGCCATGTTTCTACCAGGTCGGGGGGCGCTCAATACGGCATGGGGGCGGCCATTGAGAAAGACGGCCTTATTGTTTATCCCGAGGCCTTCCGGCGCGACGCCGCCGGGGATAATTTCTCTCTGGAGGCGATCATCGCACATGAGCGCGGACATCAACTTCTCTGCCGTCATCAGCGCTTGCGGCGGAATACACCCAAGGACATGTCGGCCGTTATAGAAGAAGTTTTGGCGTCGCTCATCGGGTCTCTGATTGTCGATGATCCTGGCGATGGCGAGGTTCTGATTTTGAAGGCCCTGTTTTCCTTGGTGGAAGGCGGAATGCCAACCGAGGAGGCCTCAGGGCGCGTGCAAGAGATTCTGGATTACTTGGAGGCAGTCTTATGATGGGTGACAAAAAGCTGTCGGAGATTCGTGGGGAACTTCGGGAAGCCTTTGCCAGAGAGAGGTCAAACCCGATTGCGTCCCTGGACCGCAAGATCCGCAAGCTGGAAAAGAGTCCCAAATCCGCAAAGGGGGAGTTGCGGTCACTCCTTCTGCTCCGCAACGCGCTTGCGCAGGTGGTCCAAGCCAAACCGCAAAAGCGTGCCCGGCCTTCCCGAGTAAAGCGACCGAGCAAAACTGGCTAGGAGTCGGTGCCTTTGTGCTGGGAATTGACGCGAGTGAGCTTGTTCGAGTCGTAAGATCAACAACAAAAGGAGTTGTGGATTTCCTCACTCGTGCCAAGGGGAGAAGTGTTCTGACGCGAGTACGGGGGGAAGTTTTCAAAATTCCGGATGAAGCCTGGAAACTTTTTTGACCGAAGGTCCGTTGCGGGAAGGTGCTTCCACGCCTGCTATTTTCCATCATCGGGAGGCTTTCGTGCCTCTGATCGTGCAGAAATTCGGCGGCTCGAGCGTGGCCAACGCCGAACGCATCATGGCCGCGGCGCGGCGGGCCATCCGCGCCAAGCAAACCGGCAACCAGGTCATCGTCGTCGTCAGCGCCCGCGGCGATACCACCGACGAGCTCATCGAGCTGGCCCGGCAAATCAGCGAGCATCCGCCGGCCCGCGAGATGGACATGCTCCTGGCCACCGGCGAGCAGATTTCCATCGCCCTCATGGCCATGGCCATCCAGAGCCTGGGCGAGCCGGCAATCAGCTTCACCGGCGCCCAGATCGGCATTGTCACCGACAGCTTTCATACCAAGGCCCGCATCAAGAACATCTCCACGCAGCGCATGCGCGACGCCCTGGCCGACGGCAAGGTCGTCATCGTCGCCGGCTTCCAGGGCATCGACGAGGATTACAACATCACCACCCTGGGCCGCGGCGGTTCGGACACCACCGCCGTCGCTCTGGCGGCGGTGATGAAGCATTCAGCGGTCAGCGATCAGCGGTCAGTAAGCGGCAAGGCCCCAGAAGCACCCGCAGGGTCGCTGATTGCTGAGAGCTGTTCGCTGACTGCCCACGACGTCGGCTGCGAAATCTACACCGACGTGGACGGCGTCTACACCACCGACCCGCGCATCGTTCCCGAGGCGCGCAAGATCGACACCATCAGCTACGCTGAGATGCTCGAGCTGGCCAGCGTCGGCGCCGGCGTCATGCACTCGCGCTCAATCGAATTCGCCAAGAAGTTCGACGTGCCGCTGCAAGTGCGTTCGTCTTTTTCCGACACCG
>CAZFGM010000460.1:0-6171 GCA_964518515.1 uncultured Alcaligenaceae bacterium
CCGCCCAGCGCGTCGGTGTCATGGTCCCGAAGATGAACCAGGTCATCACCGCCGCTCGCAACCACGGCGTCATGATCATTCATGCCCCAAGCGGCACGCTGAAGGAATATGCCGACACCCCGCACCGGCGGCGGATGCAACAGGCCAAGCCGGCCAAGCCGCCCGTGCCCATCGCCGGCTGGTGCCATCTCGACCCCAAGCGCGAACCGACCCTGCCGGTCGATACGTCCAAGTGTTCGTGCGACGATCCGGTGGTCGGCCCGGCCGTGCGCAAGTTCAGCCGCCAGCACGCCGGCCTGGACATCATCGGCTACGACGGCATCTCCGACAGCGGCGTGGAAATCTACAACTACTGCGTTCAGGAAGGCATCACCAACATCGTCCTCATGGGCGTGCACACCAACATGTGCGTTCTGGGCCGGCCGTTCGGCATTCGCCAGCAGGTCCGCCTCGGCAAGAATGTCGTCCTGGCCCGCGACCTGACCGACGCCATGTACGACCCGCGCCAGCCGCCCTACGTCAGCCACGCCCGCGGCACCGAGTTGGTCGTCGAGCACATCGAGAAATACTGGTGCCCGTCGATTTTCAGCGAGGATTTGACGCGCGTGGTGGAAGGAACCGCGGGGCCGGGGCCTTTTTCCTCACCTAAATAAAACGGACTGGAATGGTTCGTAGTGCGGGCTTCAGCCCGTTTTTTGGCGTGTTTCCGTTCCAACACGGACGGAAGCCCGCACTACGAACCTCCGTGCGTAATCCAGGCTAAGGCAAGGCCGGCCTGCGGTTCAGGCCCGCCTTGGCATGAAGATTATTTTTCCGTCCGGGTTTCAGGAAACCAGGGGCCAACCTGCGCTTGGCAATTTCCCCTGCCGCCGTTAGGATAACAGCGACAAGGAGGGTACCGATGAAAATCATTCTGGCCAATCCGCGAGGGTTTTGCGCCGGCGTCAATATGGCCATCGAGAGCCTGGAGCGGGCTTTAGAATTGTTCGGCACGCCTCTGTACGTGTATCACGAGATCGTGCACAATCGCCCGGTGGTGGAAAAATTCGTCAGCCGCGGCGTGATCTTCGTGGACGCTATCGATGACATTCCGCCCGGCGCCCACGTGCTCTACAGCGCTCACGGGGTGGCCCCGGCCATCCGCCAGGCCGCGCGGCAACGCAACCTGCACGCCATCGATGCCACCTGCCCTTTGGTGACCAAGGTCCATCTCGAAGCCGTCCGCTTCGCCCGCGAAGGCTACACCATTCTGCTCATCGGCCACGAAGGCCACGATGAGGTGGCCGGCACCCTGGGCGAGGCCCCCGAGTGTTTTCGCCTGGTACAGAACGTCGAAGAAGTGGATGCGCTCGACCTTCCGGGGGACGCCAAGGTCGCCTACCTGACGCAGACGACGCTGAGCGTCGATGACGCCGAGGTCATCATCGGGGCGCTGCGGCGGCGTTTTCCGCAAATTGTCGGGCCGTCGCGCGACGACATCTGTTACGCCACGCAGAACCGGCAGGAAGCCGTCAAGGACCTGGTGCCCGAGGCCGACGTGGTGCTGGTACTGGGCAGCCGCAACAGCTCGAACAGCCTGCGGCTGGCGGAAATCGGCCGGGCCTGCGGCCGGCCGGCCTATCTCATCGACGGCGTCCACGAAATCAATGACGGTTGGTTCCAGGACAATACCACGGTGCTGATCACCGCCGGCGCCAGCGCCCCGGAGGAAGTGGTCGAGGAATGCGTGGCCTATTTGCAAAAGCGTTTCCGGGCCATGGTGGAAAGCCGCACCGTCCGCCAGGAGCACGTTAGCTTCCCCCTGCCGCGCGAGCTGCGCCTGGTGAACGTGTAGGGCACACCGGTTTACGTTTAGCACCGTGGAGCGGCGGTGAATGCGAGACCAAGCAGGCGCAAACCAAACGTTCGGTTAGCGGTATCGGCTCAATAGAGTTGGCCGCGTCCGTCCTCGACGTAAGCGGTCGGTCCATGACCATTCATACAGATTCGTCGCAAACCCGTGGTCGGTCTTTGGGTCTTTGGTTGATACCAAGGGGCTCTGCCCCTTGCCTGGTCGGTATGGAGCGCAGGGTGAGCCGCGAGATGAAAAGGCATTACAACAACGCGCCGTACCGATCAAACGCCGTCGCGGAATTGATCGGTACGGGCGGGGAGTTGTTCGCTTACGGATTCCGAACCGGCTGGACGCTCGGCATATTGGCCGGCTGGTCGCCGCGTAGGCGGGTCAGGGCCTGTTCGGCTTCGGTGCGGACGCGCTGGTCCGGATCGGCCTTGAGGGCTTGCAGCATGGTCAGGATCGGTTCGGTGGCGGCGTTCAGTTTGGCCAGGGTGCGGCAGCAGCCGGCACGCACCGACGGGGCGAGGTCGTTGCGGGCGGCGTGGACCATGGCCTCGACCACCGGCGGACTGGTGGCCCATTCACTCGAGGCCAGCGACAGGACGGCCATCTCGCGCTGGGCCGGCGAGGGGTTCTCGCGCAGCACGGTCAGCAGTTGCCCAACGCCCTGGGCGCCCGCCTGGGCATAGCCCGGCCGATCCATGGCCGGATTGGGCACGTGCTGGGCCTGGGCCATGGGCGGCGCCGGCATCAAGGGCGGCATCATGGCATATTGCGGGGGCATCTGGGCCGCCATGGCCGGACAACCACCGACGCCACATGCATACTGCGGCGGCATCGAGGCCGCCATGGCAGGAGCCATCGGGTTGGGCGGCAACGGTCCCTGGTAGGCGTGCTGATAATTCATCATGGCCATCGGCCGCGGGCCCAACGGTCCGGTGGAAGGTCCGTAACCCTGGGTCGGGACCTGCATCATGGCCGGGTGGACGCCGTAAGGAGCATACGGGTTCGGCGCGAACATGGCCGGGGTGACGCCACTGGCCGAGGCCTGCGGCAAGTATCCCGGCCGCTGCCCGGCCCGCGGAGATTGGCCCGGCGGCAGCGGAGACGAAAAGGCATTGACGAACTGAGCGGGTTGCGGCGACTGCGGCACATTCGGCGGCGGCGGGACCGGCGGCTGCAACGGCTGCGGCACCGTGACCACCGGCACCGGCACGTACTGGACCGGAGCGATCAAGCCATTTTGGGCGGCCAGCACCGACTGGGCCCCGAGGGGCAGCGGCGCCTGGACCGACCCGACTGCCGGAGGCGGTCCGGAGATAGGGGCCGTCGCCGGGGGTTTTGGCGCGGCCTTAGTTTCCGGCGGTTTCGGGGTGCTGTCTTTCGACTCGTCCTTGGGCTTGTAGGAAGCTTTTTTCAAATCCGAAATCTTGTCTTCCCCCAGCCCCAGGCGCTCGGGATCCAAAAGGACATTTCCTTTGTCGGCGGAAGTGGTGGGCGGCAAGGGCGGCAAGGGGCCCGGCCCCTTGGCTTGTTCCACCGTGGCCTGGCCCGGTTGCTTGTTCTTGCCGGCCAGCCGCTTGCCCCACTGCCAGCGCCAATCGGGTTTCTTGGTTTCCTGGACGGTGGTCGGCGGGCTTTTGGCGAGCTGGGCCTGGGCGGCCGGCACTTTGCTGTCGGGCACGACGGCCGTGGAGAAGGGCACCCGGTCGCTGACGGAAGCCGGGGGTTTGCCCGATTTGTCGGGGTTCTTTTCCCGCGCTTTGAAAAGATCGCGCATGCGGTCGCCAAAGCGTTTGGGCTGGTTGCTGGCCACGGCGTTGGCTGACCCGGACGGTCCCGGGCTGGCGGCATTTTGCCCCGCGGGTTGTGTCGGGGTCGTCCGTGGACTTGGGCCGGCAGTACTTCCCGGCGATCCTGGAGTTCGCTGGCCGGCGCTGGCAGGTTGACCCTGGGTCAACCATGGTCCCGAAGGTGAATTTGCCTGGCCTGTAGGTCCTTGGTTCGGCCAGGGAGCACCCGGGCTAAACGGGTTTTGTCCCTGGGCGAGGGGAGTTCTGTTACCGTCGAAGGGAATCCTGAGGCCATTCGGCGAGGCTGGCGAATAGGGGGGTTGTCCGCTGGTTCCCTGGGCCAGTCCGGAGGTGCCGGGGCTGTAGGGATACTGTCCCTGGGCAGACCCTGGTCGGGGACTGACGGGAGAATACTGTCCCTGGGGACCTTGGCCAGAGTTATTAGGATACTGTCCCTGGGGGCCTTGGCCGGAGTTATTAGGATACTGGGGGCCTTGGCCGGAGTTATAAGGATACTGTCCCTGGTCAGGTCCTGGGCTTTTCGGCCAGGAGTTGTATTGGTTTGCTCCTTGGGCCAGGGCTGGATTGTTCGGCCAACCCGCATCAGGAGGTTGTCCCTGCGGCCCTTGTGGCAACCAGGGCGAGGGGGAAGTTCCTGGCTGCGTCCCTTGAGGCGGCGGCAGATAGCCAGGAGAACCCGGCCGCGGTTGTCCCGTGTTGGGTCCCTGCGCTACCGGTTGGTTGCCGAGGTGCGGATAATAACTGGGGACCTGATTATTCTGGGGATAAGTGGGCGGCTGAGGCCATAACGGCGGCAGCGGGGCGGCTCCTGACTCCTGATTCCTGACTCCCGGCTTCTGGTTGGCCTGCGCGGCCGGCGCCTGGCGGTTGCCGTTCAACCACCGTTGCACCACGCCAGAGCGCGGCAGCTTGGCTTGGCCGCTCTGCCCGGCCGTCTGCGGTGGTTTGGCCCCCGTTTCGTATTGGGGTTGGCCTGACGGGGAAGGCGGCTGGGGCATCCCGGCCGCCGGCGTTTCTTTCGGGCGAGAACCCTGGGCCACGGCGGCGGGCGCTGGCGGCGTTCGTCCAAACAGGCGGTCCAGAAAACGGGGACTGGAAGGCGCGGAGTCGCTGCCCGATTTCTGCACGGTCCCAGGCCCCACGGGAGGATGCAGGATTGCTTGCGGGGTCGTCCCGGAAGGAGGGGTAGTTCCCTGGGCGACTTCCGAAGGTGTCGCGGTGGGTTTCCCGAACAGGCGATCCAGCAAGCGCGGTTTTTGGGCCGGCGGCGGGTAGGGATTTTGATTATCTCCCGGTGTTCCCGGATACATTGGCTCGAGGACCGGCGACCCTTGGGTCATTTGCGGCCCGGACGGTCTGGGCCGGCGGTTTCCGCTGAAAACTCCCGTCAAAGGTCCGGGCGAAGGATTCCCCGTAGGTCCCGGATAGGTCATGGTCGGTCCGGGTTGGAATACCGAGGGCGGGGCCGTGATTATCTGGGGCTTGCCCAGCAGACCGGGAAATAACGGACCCGGCGGGAACGCCCAGGGATGGCCATCCCTGGGTTTGGCCAACGGACCGGCAGACCCCGGCGTGAGCAACATCGGCGGGGCTTTGGGGCCCGGCCCCGGGGTGACGTCCACCAGGTACGCCGGTCCTTCCCGGATAATCCGGGGGTAAGAGGGGTCCGGCGTGTCGCGGATCGTCGTCGGCTGGCTAGGAGATACGATCGTGGAAGGGCCACCGGGTTGTGCGATCACCGGCGGGTTCATGGTCGGCGCCACGGGACAACCCGGCGGCGGGGTTTTGCTCCGCGCCCAGTGATAGATGCGCGACGACCGGGCGCGCACCTTGCCCCCCTGGGTGTCCAGCAAGGCCGCCGGTCCGTCCTCGACGACCGTGAGTATCTCGCCGGTTTCCAGGACCTCCAGCTGGTGCGCCTGCGAGCCGTCCTCCAGCCGCCACGAGCAAATCACCCGGCACTTGATGCTCTTGCCGTTTTCTTGAACGGTCAAGTAGCGTTCGGGCGACGCCCCGGGCTGGCCATCCCTGGGCTTGGCCGGCGGCGGGGTCCCCTCCTTGGAGGGCTGCTGGGAAACGGCAAAGCCGGCCCAGGCCAGGCCCAAGACGACCAGCACGACTGCCACCCCGAGGGGCCCTCTCCGGTATGAGCGGACCATGGACGGTCTCCTTGTACTCCGGCCCGTTTCGGGTCCGGGGGCATGATGAGGCTATCTAATCCTCTGTTATCGGCTGTGCGGAAGCTATGCATAAGTCCGAGTTTGCCGGGTGGGGTGAGAATACCGCTTGCTCCGCGCCGCGGCCGGGCAAGAGAGGCGAAAGGTAACGGCAAGGGAAAATGGAGAATTGAGAATTGGAGGGCTCAAGGCATTCGAGGAGACCAGCCAGGACGACCAGGATTCTCCGGGTTTCAAGAGGCGGCGCTGATAGATGCCGCCGCCGAAAGCGCCGGTGCGGTCGTTCACGGGGGCTTTGCAACGAATTAGTAGGTCGGGCTTTCCAGCCCGACCTGAACCGCCC
>CAZFGM010000461.1:0-6167 GCA_964518515.1 uncultured Alcaligenaceae bacterium
AATCCCAAAAAACATGCCCCAGTTCAGATCGAAGGCTGCAACTCGCCTTCGTGAAGTTGGAATCGCTAGTAATCGCAGGTCAGCAACACTGCGGTGAATGTGTTCCTGAGCCTTGTACAAAATGAAAGGCGCCGGGCAGCTTGCCGGACCAGGTGGTGCAAATCCACCCCGGAGCGAAATTTCCGCGTAGAGTATGAACAGGACGATACGGGTAACCGCCGTCCGAAGGGTTCGGATCAAACCATAGTCTTAAGCCTAAAGGGGTGCATCGAGCCGTGCGTGTACCACGGTGAAGATGCCTGAATAAAACCCTGCTTGGGAATGTGGGAAACGGCCTAGCAAGTGACCCCGGGAGATCCTTGGATGATACGAACTCTGACATCAACCAAGGAAGTCAGCTGACCCATAGTAAGATGGTAATCTGGGAGCGCAAGCGACCAGAGTTCATCATCCGAAGGGGGAAACCTGATGCTGACCGCCGATTATGTGGTTGGGTTGGTCGATGGTGAAGGGAGTTTTGCCGTTCACTTCAATCAGTCACAGCGTCGTCGGGCAAAAGTCGAACCTCGGTTTTGCCTTAAACTCAAAGCCGATGATCGAGTTATTCTCGACGAACTCCGTGGCTTTTTCCAATGCGGCAAAGTCTACATTCAACGCGATCAGCGACCCAAACACAGTCTCTGTTATCGTTTTGAGGTGAGTAATCGCCAGGATTTGCTTGAAAAGGTTGTCCCCTTCTTCGAGCAAAATCCCCTGCGATGTCCAAGCAAAAAACGAGATTTCATGCTGTTTCGACAGATTATGACTTGCGTTCGCGAGGAAGCTCACCGCACAAACGAAGGTCTGGAAATGATGAGACAATTAGCGGCAAAAATGCATCGGGGCTCGCTGGATGCGCTAGACACGCTTGTCCAGTGGGAACGAGGCAAAGAGTTCCAATGACCTCAATCACCGCCCGTCAAGCCACGAAAGGGAGGGGCATCCGAAGTCGCCGTCACAAGCGCCGAAGATGAACTTCCTGATTGGGACTAAGTCGTAACAAGGTAACCGTAGGGGAACCTGCGGTTGGATCACCTCCTTTCTAAGGATAATCCACTCCCGAGCTGGAAACGGCCTCGGGGGACCATGATCGCATCCCCTGCATTGGTAGCCGGGTCTAACCCGCCCGGCGCTTGGGTGCCGACCGAATTGCAATGATAACCCCGCCGGGCGAAAGCTCGGCGGGGTTTTTTATGGCCGAGCAGCGAACCTTCTTTCAGCGCCGCTTGGTCTAAATTCAAATTGCCCTTGGAAAAACCGAGAAACTTATATTGGCCGGTGGATAATATTCCGCCACATGTGGTGTGGTCGCCCGGGCTTCGGCCCTGGCTAAACCCTATTTGCACTGGCTATTTTTTTGCGCGGGCGCGCCAAGGATTTTGGGAACGACTAACCCGGATTAACCCGCTTTCTTGAGCAACCGCGGCGTGGCGTGGATAAAATCCTCGGCGGCGCGGGCCAGACTGAGCAGGACCTCCATCGGCGGCACCAAGACGTGCTTGCACATCCGGCCGACGCGTTGGGCGACCTGGGCCAGATCCACCAGGGCCACCAGGTGAGGCGCCTCTTTTTTGCCGCATTCCCGGCACACTGGCTCGTCCGTTTCCGCCAGTACCAAGTGCGGCCCGGCGCCGGTCAACAGGCCGGCCTCACACAGGCAGCACCAGGAATTACTGGCTTGGTGAGAAATGTGAATCGTCAGGTTGGCCATCGGCGTTCCTCCGCAGGTTGGCAGGCTTCGATTCGTGCGCTGAGTAGTAGGCACACTCCGGGTGCCGTCCACGGCACACGGAGGGTGCCTACGACAAGGTTGCCCCGAGCAAGCGCGAGAGGATTCCCCTCGCCCTCCTGCGGGGTGTGAAATGGGAAACGCTGCTCCTTTCTTGAAGACCTCCGGGATCACGTCCAGACAAACAAATCGGCAGAAGGCCGGCGGCGAATCTCAGAAGGGCGGAGAAAATAGCCATCCAGCCGCCGATTTCCGGTCGAAGCGGCTTCCTGAGAAAGGCCTGCCGCTCACACGAGATGGGAAGCCGGCACGGGTCCGGACAAACCAGCGAGCCTGGTCCGCGCCGGCAAAGCGTGCCTCGACGGATGCCTGGTCAATCTGGACGCGACCTTGACGGGGCAAAGTTTGCCGGAGATATTGAGCGGATTGAGTTGCGCAGGGAGGAAAATCATCCAGGCTCGGGAAAAGCTAAGGTTCCCGGGGCAGGCCGGTTTTTCCTTCCAATACGGAAAATTACCGGCCCAATTTGGCGAAATGATTACCGAAAACCAAGGTCTCCGGGGTTACATCGTCTAAACCCGCTTGGCGGCATCGAGGGACTTCGCGGGGGGCGCGGGCCAAGCTTGGGACGACTATACCCGTCCGGGCCGGTTCAAGCTGGGGCCACCACCGCCGCCAGTTGGCCAACAAGGCCGCTCAGGATCGATGCAAAACCTGCCTACGTATGGTTTTCCGGATCAGATCACTTGTTGGCCAAGTCTGTTTGCGTAGGAAAAGTAGCGGTTTTGAACCGTGACTAAATCTAAAGCCCGCAATCAGCCATGATCGTTTCCCGCGATGAGGGACGCAGATCCAGAGTGTAGTCCTCACGCTCCGCGTGAGGATTCTCGTCACGCGGAGCGTGACGACTACACTGCGGCAATCAATCTTGCCCGCGCGAAGTGTAATTTTATTTTTCCTTCTTCTCTTCTATCGGTTCCTTGACCGGCTGGACGAAGTGGGTGCTGCGTTTGTCGGAGGTCAGGTGGGCGGCGTGGTCCTCGGCTTCCTTGCGCCGCGGGTACTCGAAGGTCTTGACACACTGGTGGGAGTTGTTGAACACCCCCCAGACCACCTTCAGGCGCACGACCTTGGCCGTGCGCGAGCGCGGCTTGGCTTTGGCGACAGGGGCGGCTTTCTTCTTTTTCTTGGGCTTGACTTCTACTTCCTCCTCCGCGACTTCGGCGCCCTCCTCGTCCTCGTCGGTAGCAGCCTCCTTCTCTTCTCCTTCCTCCTCCTCTTCGTCTTCTTCTTCCTCTTCCTCCTCTTCCTCATCGTGTTCTTCGGTGTCGTTCTTTTGGCGTTCGGCGGCCTCGGCGGCGGCCCGCAGGTCTTTCCGGTTCATGATCCGTCGTGCCATGGCAATAAACTCCTTGGGTAGGTGCGGAAGCGGCGATAACTCCTCTGGATAAACTTAATCTACTTGTTGGGGCCGGGTCTTGCAAGATTGAAACTCCACTCGCGTGGGAGCATGATGGTGTGCGCGAATATTGCCAATTGCCAATTGCAAATAACGTAAATTGGCAATTGGTAATTGGCAATTCTGTTTTCCCTCCCACTCACCCATGGTTGGCGAACCAGCCCGGACCACGATATGATGAAGTAAGCCCGCGGGATGAAACCATGACCTCCTTGCCCTGGCGTTTCCGGGATTACGTCCTGGTGCTGATCGTGCTGACGACAGCCGGGGGGACCCGCGCCTGGTATCTTTCGGAATGCACCGACCAGGGCTGGTCCCGGCCGCGCTTGGAGGTGCAAGGTTCCGGCCGGCTGGATGGGCCGGACAAAAAGGATCTGCCCCGAGGCCGCGCCCAAGCCACCGAGGTGGACCATCTGGTTCACCATTTGACCCAAGAGCGCTGGTTTGCCGGACCGGCTCCTTTGCATTCGCACCAAGACGAAGCGACGGCCCATGTCGCCCCCGGCTATTATTACTTGTTTGCCTTGGCCAACAGCTGGCTGGACACCGCGGAGGCGGACCAGGTCGTGCGCTGGACGCAAGCCGGCCTGGGGACGCTGACGGCGCTGTGTTATTTTTTCTTTGCCCGTCGGGTCTTCGCCAGCCGCCTGGCCGCCATCCTGACCGGGCTATTGTGCTCGGTGCATCCTTTCTGGATCATCAATACCGCGGAGCTCAACGACGGCGTGCTGGCCACGTTTCTGCTGGCCGGCTGCCTGGTATTGGGCACGCGGGCCAGCCAATTGGGCGGGCCGATGACCAGCCTGGCGTTTGGGCTGGGGCTGGCTGGACTGGCCATGGTGCGGGCGGCCTTGCTGCCGTTCGCGGCCATCGCTTTGCTGTGGTTTTTACTGTGTTGCCGGAAACTGCCGCGCGGCTGGTTATGCGCCTTGCTGGCTTTCCTGGGATTCGCCAACGGCCTGGCCCCCTGGACGGTTCGCAATCTCCAGGAATTCGGCGAGTTGGTGCCCGTCGCCGACTCCGCCTATTTGCACTTGTGGATCGGCAATAACCACCTGGCGACCGGCGGCCCGATGGACGAAGCAACGCTGCAGCAGACCCTTTCCGCAAAACACCTGGACGAGCTGCGCCAGGAGGACAATCAAGCCCGGCGCTACCACATGCTGGCCCGCGATGTGGCAGGCGAGATCACCCGCGACCCCGGCGGCACGCTGACGCGCCGGCTGTGGGCCGGTCTGTGCTTCCTTTTCGGCGAAACGGGACTTCCGCCGCAGCGCTCCTTTACGGCCACGTCCACGGTCGCCCCGGAAAATCTGGGCGAGTTGCCCGACTGGCTTGCTCAGTTGCAGCCGGGGATTCTGGGTGGCGCGCTATTAGCCATGATCCTCCTGGCGCCGCTCGGCTGGCGCTGGAGTTACGGCTGGCGCAAGCCGGCCCGGCTGGCGACGCTGGCGATGGTATGCCTGCCTTTTCCCTATTTGCTCAGTCACGCCGAGGCGCTGTCCGGCCCGCGCTTGCCGCTGGATGGGGTCCTGTTGTGCTTCACCGCCTTCGCCGTGGCGTGCTTCTTGCCGGGGGGAAGACGGCTGGCGCGCGGGGCCAAGGAGGAAAAGGCTTGATGTTCCACCAACTCCTCCGTGTGAAGAAAACATTGGCAATTCTTCTTTTACACGGAGGGGAAGAGAGACCCCTAATGACGCCGAGCGATTCGCTATCCTTGTTTGTGCCGCCGGTGCAAGAGTGGTTTCGCCGCGCGCTAGGGGAACCGACGCCGGCGCAGCGCCTGGGTTGGCCGGCCATCGCCGCCGGTCAGCACACGCTGATACTGGCCCCGACCGGTTCGGGTAAAACGTTGGCGGCCTTTCTGGGGTGTCTGGATTGGTTGTGGCGGAACCTCGCGGTTCCGGCGAACCCAGCCCCGAAAGCCGGGCTGGCGGGAATTCAGGTCCTCTATATCTCGCCGCTCAAGGCCCTCAACAACGACATTTATCGCAATTTGCAAGTTCCTCTGGAAGGCGTGCAGGAGGCCGCCCGGCGCCTGGGATTTCCCTTGCCGGCCATCGCAGCGGCGGTGCGAACCGGCGATACTCCCACGGCCGAGCGCCAACGTTTGTTGCGCAATCCGCCCCACGTCTTGATCACGACGCCCGAGTCCTTGCACATTCTTCTCACTTCCCAGGCGCGGGAAACATTTCGCCAGCTCCGCTTTTGCATCGTGGACGAAATCCATGCCCTGTGTTCGAACAAGCGCGGCGTGTTTCTGTCACTCCTTTTGGAACGACTGGAAGTTTTGAACCCGCACAGCTTTGTGCGGATCGGCCTGTCGGCCACGCAACGGCCGCTGGAGGAAGTGGCCCGCTATCTGGGCGGCGGCGGGGCCGAACCTCGCCCGGTTACGATCATCGACGCCGGCCTGCGCAAAAATCTGGATTTGCAGGTTCAGAGTCCGGTGCCCCAGTTCGGACCGCTGCCGGAAAAATCCGTCTGGCCTTCCATCTACCGCCTGCTCGCCGAACTGATCGGACAGCACCGCTCGACCATCATCTTCGCCAACAACCGCCGCAGCGTGGAACGCATCACCGCCCAGTTGAACAGTGGCCAGTGGAGCGCGGAGAGTGGAGAGGGGAACCCAGAGAGTGTGGATAACCGATGTCCTCCAGGATTGCGTCATGTAGCTCGCTCGGCGGTTTCGCGTTCGCGGAATCCCTCAGATAATGAAGAGGGGAGCGCCGCGCCTGTAGCCCAGAGCGCCGAAAAATATCAAACTCCTCCACCCTCCACACCACCACCTTTGGTCCGTGCCCATCACGGCAGCGTGGCGTTGGAGGTTCGGCAACAGACGGAGCAGGCCCTGAAGGAGGGCCGGCTGCGGGCGGTGGTGGCCACGGCCTCGCTCGAGCTCGGCATCGACATGGGGGCGGTGGACCTGGTGTGCCAGGT
>CAZFGM010000462.1:0-6165 GCA_964518515.1 uncultured Alcaligenaceae bacterium
GCCAGCGCTACCTTGAGACCGCGAAACTGGCCTACTTTTTGACCGCGATCAACATGCGTAGGCTCGGAAACGGGCGCCCGAGGGCCTGCCCAATTGTCCGCCGACGGATTTCTCTTCCGTGGCGATCAGCTCGACGGCCTTTTTCACAAGGTCGTGGTGATCTTCGCGGCGCGGCAAGGCCGGCGTTTCCGGACTGCATTCCGCCGCTTTCAGGATGGCAAACTGGGATTCGGTCACGCTTTGACCCTTGGCGTCGATCCAGGCCAGGGCGTCGTTGCCTTCCGCCGTTCGCAAATAGACCAGGGCCCCGGGCGGCTCCTTTTCCTTGGCCTGGTGCGCTTTGGTGCCAAAAACGACGCTGGTGTCCAGAAAGTTCTTCAGAGTATTGGGCAAGCTGGGGTCGGCGGTGATGGCGTTTTTCCAGATTTGGTAGGCGAAGGAGGCCAGGTCCACCTCGGTATCTTCGTCGCCGTCGAGGATGCCCGATTTTTCAGTGAACAGATCCAGTAAGGTCGCTTTCGGCGTGCCTTCGAAAAAGGCCTCGTCGGAGCCGAGCACTTCGCCGTTTTCATGAAGCCGCTGCTGGACCCGTTCGCGCAGACGAATAATCCGGTTGAGGCCATCCGCGGGCCAGAACGAGTAGCAGAAAATCTCTTCGGCTTTCTGGCCGATGCGGTCCACGCGGCCGGCCCGCTGGATGAGGCGGATGATGGCCCAGGGCAGGTCGAAGTTCACCACCACGGCGCAATCCTGCAGGTTCTGGCCCTCGCTCAGGACATCGGTAGCCACGAGCACGCGCAACTCCTGGTCGGGAGGAACCTGGTCGCGTTTCAGGTTGCTTTCCGGACTGAAACGCCAGGCCATGGCCGTTGGGTCGTCGAAATCACCGGTGACGCCTGCAAGTTTCTTGATGCCACGTAGGGCAAGTTGTTCTTCAAGGTAGCTGACGAATGCATCGGTCCGGGCGGGTTCCAAGGCAGCCTACACCCTGTGCAGGGATTTGACGCGAGTAGAACTTTGCGAGCCACAAGGTCCGTTCCAATGGGCATTTGCGGATGGCCCTACTCACGCCAAGGGTAATTGGGTTTGACGCGAGTGGCTTGGACCCAACAATGGCGCCGACAAACCCAACCACAAGGGCAAAAAGAAAATGCATGATTAACTCCTTGGCTCCTTGGGGAAATGCAAAAACTGAGGTTGTTGCCAGCAATTACCATGTTAAGCTAAAGAAAGCCCTGGAGGTCCACTGGCGGTGTCTTAATGGGAAATCTGGCATGGTTCCGGCTTGCGCCGGTAGGTTGCATACCAGTTAGCTTTAGCCTGCTGAAGGCTGGACCCGTGGTTTCCTCCAGGGTAATTTCCGCCCAACCACGGCGGGCTTCCTTCAAAAAAGTGGTCATTTCTCCCCATTGCCAATTTCATGCGGCACACCAGGTATCTTCATCGCTTCCACAGTTTGCGATCCAGCGTGCGGTAGCCAATCGCCTCGGTCAAGTGTCCCTCTAGGATCTGTTCGGCGCCTTCCAGGTCGGCGATGGTGCGGGCCATGCGCAGGATGCGGTCGTGGGCGCGGGCGGACAGGCCGAGGTTGTCCATGGCGTTTTTCATCAGTCCCTGACAATTCTGGTCCAGGACGCAGAACTTGCGCAGCTGCTTGCTGGTCATGCGGCTGTTGACGCGGCTGGAATCGGCCCCAAAGCGCTGTCGCTGAAGCTGGCGAGCGCGAAGAACTTGCTCGCGCATCTGGGCGCTGGCGGTGCCGTCGGCGTTGGCGGACAGCTCCTGGAAGGGCACGGAGGGGACTTCGATGTGCAGGTCGATGCGGTCGAGCAAGGGGCCGCTGATCCGCCCCATGTACTTTTCGATCGCCATTGGCGAACATTTGCAGGTGTGCCGGCTGTCGCCGAGATAGCCGCACGGACATGGGTTCATCGACGCCACCAGAATGAAGCTGGCGGGAAACGTCGTCGAAGTCAGGGCCCGCGAGATCGTGATCTGTCCCGCTTCGAGCGGCTGGCGCAACACCTCCAGGCTTTTGCGATTGAACTCGGGCAATTCGTCAAGGAACAGAACGCCGTGATGGGCGAGGCTGATCTCGCCGGGGGCGGGAATGCGGCCGCCGCCGACCATGCCGGCGTCGCTGATGGTGTGGTGCGGATCGCGAAAGGGGCGCGTGGCCAGGAGCGGTTCGTCGGCTTTGAGCCGGCCCAGGGCGCTGTAGATGCGCGTGGTTTCCAGGCTCTCTTCCGGGGTCAACGCCGGCAAGATGGTCGGCAGGCGGCGGCTGAGCATGGTCTTGCCCGTGCCGGGACTGCCGATCATGAGGACGTTGTGCCCGCCGGCCGCCGCCACCACCAGGGCGCGCTTGGCGAACTCCTGGCCGCGAACGTCGGTGAAATCGACCTCATAGGAGTTGAGCCGGGCGAACAGCTCGTCGATGCGCGGCGCCACCGGCTCGGCGGGGAGCTGGCCGGTGAGGATACCGACCGCCTCGGCCAGGGTGCCGACGGCATAGGCGGCCACCGACTCGACGACGGCGGCCTCGCGGGCATTGGCCGTCGGCACCAGCATTTTCGGGATGCCGCCCTGCCCCGCCGCCATGGCCATCGACAGCGCCCCCTTGACCGGCCGCACCGAGCCGTCCAGGGCCAGCTCGCCCACCGAGGCGAACTCGCGCAGCTGGTCCGGCAAAAGCTGGCCCGTGGCCACCAGCATGCCCAGAGCGATGGGCAAATCAAAGGCCGACGATTCCTTGGGCAAATCCGCCGGCGCCAGATTGATGACCGTCCGCCCCGGATGCCGTTCGTAGCCCAGGTTCGCCAGCGCCCGCTCGATGCGATGAATGCTTTCCTTGACGGCCATCTCCGGCATGCCGACGAGAATGGTCTTGGGCAAGCCGGCCGAGGCATCGACCTCGACCTCGACCGGCAAGGCCTCGATGCCGACCAGGGCGAACGAATTGAGCTTGGCGAGCATGGAAAACCGGCTCACGACCATGATGATCTTGACCAGAAGCCTTTGTAACCGACCTTGGCTTCGGTCGCAAACAAAATGGGGACCAGAGCCGCAGATCCGAAGGGTCCTTGCCCTCAAAAAAAGCTCCTCTCGCGAAGAAAAAAAATTGTCACAGTTTCAGCCCTTTGCGTTTGGGAAGGTAAATCAGGTGCCCTAACCCGAAAGTCCGGTGACCAAGAGCGAACCTTTTTCAGGTCGGACGTGTCCCTTTCCCCAAAGCAAAGGAGAAGCCCCATGATTGTGCACACAGGTTCTGGCCGGAGAAATCCGGCCCCGCCCCGGCCCTTCTGGAAAGTCCTGGCGGCGGCGCTGTGCGGCGCGGCCCTGGTCCTGGGCTCTTCCCCCTCCTGGGTGCAGGCCCAGAATGCGGGGTCCAATCTCGAGCCCTTGCAAAAGGAGCTGGCCGGGTTGGCCGTCGAGGCGGCCAAGGCCTCCGAGCAGGCCAACCAGGCCAAGCAGCAAGCCGATACGGCGAAAAAAGAGCTGGACCAGGCCCGCGCGGCCTTGAATCAGGCCAAGGCGCCCCCGCCCCCCAACGCCGCGCCGCAGGATCTTGCCCGACGCGACGCGGTCATCGCCGAGAAAACCCAGCAGGTGCAGCAGGCCCAGACGCAGGTGACCCAGCGGACGCTTGAGTATGCCCGGCTGGAGAACGACCGCCGTGACAGGCTGAGCCGGGTCGAGCAGTTCCAGCGCGCCAATCCCAGCGTGCGCCTGCCCGATAACCATCCGCTCTTGCCGCAGCTTCGCTCCCACGGTATCACCCTCAACAGCAAAACGGCCCTGGAACAGGCGCAGAAAGCCCTGGAATTGCTAAAGCAAGGCAAGGATCCGGGCCCCGTATATGACGGCTCGAGAGATCGCCCGCCGGTGGTCGATCTGCGCCCCGGCGGGACCCCATTCTTCAATCAACTCCAGGGCCAAGTGCTGGCCAAGAAGCTCGAGGTCGATCGGCTGGCCAGCAACGTCAACAACAGCCTCAGCAAAATCCAGCAACAGGAAAGCACCGTGCGCTTCCGTAAGCTGGAATGGGATTCCGCCGAAGGGGCTTACAGGCGCTATGTCGATCAGGCCCGGCAGGAACGGGCCCCCCTCCAGTCTGACATTGATGCCCACAATCGGGATCTCAACCAATACAAGGGCGAAGCGGCCAATCACAAACCGGATCGCGACGCGTACGAGCGCCAGGTGGCCGTCTTCAATCAAGAGTCCGCCGCTTTCGATGCCGAAGTGAGGTCCCACAACCAGGACGCGGCGGCCCAACGCCAGGATGCGGCAGCCCAGCGCCAGGCGGTGAGCTACTTCAACTCCCTGCCAGCGCAGCAGCGCAGCCAAGCCGAGGCGAATCGCTTGAACTCCTGGTGTGCCCAGGTCAACTCCTGGCGTGACCGGGTCAATAGCCGGAAAGCGGCCCTCGATCAACGCGCCGCCGCCTTCAATTCCCGCCGCCAGTCGCTGCTCTCTTGGCAAAGCACGGTCAACCAGCGCGCCGCCCGCCTGAATGAGCGGGCCCGCGGCCTGGACAGCCGCGCCCAGCAGCTCAACCAGCGCAACAAAGATCTGATCGCCAGCCACGGCAAAACGCTCCTGGACCTCCGTCTGAAAGCCTCGCAAAAAGAACGCGCGTACTCGACGGCCAACCAGGCCTTGCAGCAAATGCAACGCGACCTGCAAGGGCAACAGAGCGCGTACAATCTGGCCGTCAGCCAGGCCAGACAGCTCGAGCAAAGTTTGCAAAGGTAATTCCCGCAGCAAGCACGCTCCGCGTGCCGTAACCCGGCACACGGAGTGTGCCTTCTACAGGCCGACCTTCCAGGTCACGCTCCGCGTGCCATAACGGCGCACGGAGTGTGCCTCTTACATTCTCAGGAGATTATCATGAATCAACCAAGAAACTTGCCGGCCGCCTGGAGCGGGGCGTGCCTGGTGTTGACGGCGGCCCTGGCCTGGGCCCAGAATCCGCGGCCCGGCGATGGGCCCCCCGAGTTGGGCCAGGGTCTGGATGCCCTCCAGCAACAGCTCGCCGGGCTGGCCATCGAAGCGGCCAAGGCGGTGACAAAGGCTCAGGAAGTCCCGGACCTGGTGAAAAAGTTGAAGGAGGAACAAAAAGCAGCCAACAAGAATTTGAACGAGGCCAAGGCGCCCCCTTCCCCCCTTGCCACCCCCCAGGATCTGCTTCTTCGCCAAACGCGAATTCGCGCCGCCGAAACCACCGTCAAGAAACTAAAAGAAGAAGAGAAAGCCCTGGGACAACGTATCGTCACCGCCCAGGAATCTTTGCGAGCGCTGCGGCAATTCCAGGAAAAAAACAAGGACGTGCGCTTGCCGGAAGGTCATCCCCTGGTGCCCTGGCTGCGCTCGCACCGGATTACCCTGGAGGGCAACCGGGCCCTTGAGGACCTGGAAAATATCCTCCGAGATCCCCGCTTCTGGGACGGCGCGCGGCCGCTGCCCGCCGTGCCTTTGGCCCCCGATCGTTCGCGCGAACCCTTGCCGCCGCGCAATCCTCCCCAGCAGCAGTTCGAGGAAGGCGCCGCTATCCAGAAGGAAAAAATCCGCCTGGCCGAATGGCGACAGGGCCTGGGCACTCGAACCGCCACCTTGGTGGCCGAAATTCACGCCCACAATAAAAATCCGGATAAAGGCGATCCCCAAAAGAAGGTAAGCTATGAAGCTAAGTCTGCCGAACTGAAAACCAGACAAGCCAATTTGTTAAAGGAGTTCGAAAAACTCAAGGGGGCCGAGAAGCAGCTCAAGGAGCGGGAAGAACGGCTCCAGCAGCGCCGGCCGATGGTCAAGAGCGTTCCTGCCGCTCGAGGAAGCGCCGTGGCTCTGGCTCTTCGGGAACGGTGCTGGCTTTCCCCTGTCTAAAGCTGGTTACCCAACCGGGTTCGCGTGCGCGAAATGGCTGCTTTCGCGCACGCTTGTCCCAAGCCTGAATTGAGGTCCTGAATCCTATACGGAAATATAAAAGCCCCGAGAAACCCTGGACCCTGGGTAAACATCACTTTTTCTGAGACTGTAGCAAAACTGTTGGGATGGCAGCCCCCTTCAGGGGAACTCGAATACATCGGTGATGCCTGGTGCCAGGAGTGGTAGCAAAACTGTTGGGATGGCAGCCCCCTTCAGGGGGCTTTCCGCGCCAGCGGT
>CAZFGM010000463.1:0-6148 GCA_964518515.1 uncultured Alcaligenaceae bacterium
CGCCATTTGCGCAACGAGGAAGTTTCCAGGAAAAGCCGATTGGTCCCTGCCCGATGACGCTTGGCCCGGGCGGAATATGGTAAGTCATTGCCCACCCCGCCACGCCATCTTCACTTGTTCCGGAGACGCATTCCCATGACGCAACCCTCGGGCACCACTCGCCGTGACTTCCTGAAAACGACCGCCGTGCTTGGCGGGACGCTCGCCGTCGCGCAGCACGCACACGCCGCCGGCGGTGACCTGCTCAAGGTCGGCCTGATCGGCTGCGGCGGCCGCGGCACCGGCGCCGCCACGCAGGCCATGAAAGCCGACAAGAACGTGCAGCTCTACGCAATGGCTGATGCCTTCGACGACCGCTTGCAGCAGAGCCTGGAGCGGCTGAAGAAGGACAAGGAAATCGCGGGCAAGATCGTCGTCACGCCCGAACGCAGCTTCACCGGCTTCGATGCGTACAAGGAGGTCATCAAGTGCTGTGACGTGGTCCTGCTCACCACGCCGCCGCAGTTTCGGCCGCTGCACCTGCGGGCCGCCGTCGAGGCAGGCAAGCACGTCTTCGCCGAGAAGCCGTGCGCCGTGGATGCGCCAGGCGTTCGCAGCGTGCTGGAGACGGCCGAGCTGGCGAAGAAGAAGGGCGTGTCGTTCGTCGCCGGCCATCAGCTGCGGTACTCGTTCGGCCACAAGGAGATCGTGAAGCGTGTCCACGACGGAGCCATCGGCCAGCTGCTGGCGTTACAGGCGAACGACTTCCGCGGCGGCATCTGGGTCCGGCCGCGGGAGAACGACTGGAGCGACATGACCTGGCACATGCGCAACTGGTACTACTTCACCTGGCTGTCGGGCGACTTCAACGTCGAGCAGCACGTGCACAACCTCGACGTTTGCGCCTGGGCCCTGGGCGACCGGTATCCGCAAAAATGCGTCGGTCTGGGCGGCAGGCAGGTCCGCACCGGCGCCGATTTCGGCCACATCTACGACCACTTCAGCGTGGTCTACGAATACCCCAACGGGGTCAAAGTCTTCAGCAACACGCGCCAGCAGGTGGGCTGCAAAAATGACGTTACCGTCTACGCCTTCGGCGCCACCGGCCGGGCCGTCATTTCCGAGCGCGGCGAGCGCGGCGGCATGGCCCTCACCGGCCCCAAGGCCTGGCAAGCCCGCGGCAAGGACAACGATTTCTATCAGACCGAGCACGACGAATTGTTCGCCGGCATCCGCAACAGCCGGCCGATCAACAACGGCGACTACATGACCAAGAGCACGCTGATGGCCATCATGGCCCGCATGGCCGCCTATACGGGGCAGGAAATCACCTGGGAGCAGGCCTTGGGTTCCAAGGAAGACCTGTCGCCGGCCCGCTACGAATGGGGCAAGATGCCGATGCCGGAGGTGGCCCGGCCGGGCGTGACGCGGTTTGTGTAGAAAAAGGAAAGGAGGAAACTATGCCTTCTCCTTTTCCGGGTATGAATCCCTTCCTGGAAAACAGCGATTCCTGGGAAGATTTTTCCTGTAATTTCATTGTTGTCGCCCGGACTTTATTAACGAGTAAAGTCGGGTCCAATTATTATGTCAAAATTGGTGTGCACCGCAGCTTTCACGAGTTGTCCGCCGAGGAACGCCGTTTGTTTCCGAAACTTGCTCCGGTGGAAGTGGAAAAATATCGGTTTCTGGAAATCCGGGACTTGCTCCATCGCCGGGTTGTTACGGTAATCAGGTTGCTTAGCCTGTCCGAAAAAACTCCTGGTCCGGCACGGGAGGATTACCTGGTGAAACGAAGGGAAGTCCTGGCAGGCCATCCCCACCTGGTGGAAATCGACCTGCGCCGCGGTGGGACTCGGCCTTACGAGTTTCCCCCTTGCGATTATTATGTCCTTGTCAGCCGATACCAGAACCGCCCGCAGGTCCTGATCTGGCCCTTCGGTTTGCGCGACCCCTTGCCGACCATTCCCATTCCCTTGGCCAATCCCGATCCGGAGGTTTCTTTGGATTTGCGCGCGGTCCTGGATCGGGTTTACGACGCCGCCGACTACGGCAAATACATTTATGCCGACACACCGGAACCGCCGTTGTCCGCCGAGGATGCCGCCTGGGCCAAGCCATTTCTGCCGCGGTAAACTGGTTCCTATTCCCCCCAAGCCTGGATTGCGCACGGAGGTTCGTAGTGCGGGCTTCAACCCGTGTTGTTTCGGAAACAAGGCGAAAAACGGGCTGAAGCCCGCACTACGAACCATTCCAGCGGCTCTTTTTTACTCCATGCGCAAGCCAAATCCGAGCCCTGCGATTGGCCGTAGGCCCTTCGGGCAATTTTTGCGACAAAAAGTTGTCGCAAACCGATAATCAAAAATTGCCAATTACCAATTGCCAATTACCAATTGCCAATTGGAAAAACCTGGTTGAATCACTTCCAAAATTGGCAATTGGCAATTGGCAATTGGCAATTTTTCATCTGCCCCGAAAGGGGCCACTTCTTCCGGGCAGGGTCCCGGAAAAAGCGTAGTGATCTTACACCTTCCGCCGGCCGCGGCGCTCGCGCTTCCCCGATTCAGAAGCCCTATTTTTTCTTGGTTTCGCGGAAAGAAGGCGGCGGGGCCAGGGTGAAAACCACAACCTCTTCGCCGGATACGGTGCTGATGTCGTGGTGCAGACTCACCACCTTGGCGCCGGTGACTTCGTGGATCATCACTTCCATGACCGGCCGCGCCGTTTCGATCAGATGGGTCCGCACCTGTTTGAGCAGGTCCCTGCCCTTTTCGGCCGGGAGCGCCTTGACCAGTTGCTGTTCGGCCGCGGTCAAAACGCCCTGGAGGCGGACGACGAGGAGATCGTCGATCAGGTGGGCGTGGATGTCCTTGGGTCCCCGGCCCATGTAATCCTGTTCGAAGCGGCTGATCCCTTCGCAGATGGCGGCTTCGATTTCTCCCTGGGTTTTCATGGCGACCTCAAACAATTTCTTCCTGGTAGGCCAACACGGGGCGAAGCGCTAGGCCTCGGTTCCAATTAATTTGCTTATGATAGCAAGGGCGGAATATAATGCCAATATTGCACTTGCTTTCGCGGTTGGGAGCCCTGCAAAATAAAGACATCGTGGAGCCGCCATGAAGCAAATCAGCTCCAAGAATATTTGCCTCGAACCCCTCTCTCCCCTAGCTGCTTCTTGACATCCCAGGCAAATATGCTTTAATCTTGACTTTGCCCCATTGCAGGGTATTTTCTGTCCCAAGGAGTAACACCATGAGGCAATTGCTGGTTGGCGGTCTTTTGTGTCTGGCCCTGGCCCCTTTCACCGGCCCGGTGCGGGGCGACGACGATGACGACAAGAAGAAATTCGGCATCGAGTGCCGGATCATTTACGTGCCGACGCCGCAAAGCGTGGTCGAGAAGATGCTCGACATGGCCAAGATCACCAAGAAAGACATTGTCTATGATCTGGGCTGCGGCGACGGCCGCGTGGTGTGCACGGCGGCCAAGAAGTTCGGCGCCAAGGGCGTCGGCGTCGATATCGATCCGGCCCGCATCAAGGATTGCATGGAAACCATGAAGAAATTCGAGGTGACCAAGGAGCAGGTCGATATTCGCCAGGGCGACGCCCTGAAGGTCAAGGACCTGGAACGGGCCTCGGCCATCCTGCTGTACATGTTGCCCGAGTTCATGGAAAAGCTGGAAAAGCAGGTCGGCCGGCTGAAAGCCGGCACGCGCATCGTGGCCCACGATTACCCCTTTCCTAACTGGAAGGCCGACCAGGTTGTCGAGTTCCGCGGGCCCGACCGGGAACACACCTTGTACATGTGGACGGTGAAGAAGAAGAACAACAAGTAATGGGAAACCGGGACTTTGCAGGCGGGAGTTATGCCTCCCGCCTTTTTTTAGGTTTGTCGTGCGGGCTCCCGGCTTTGCGTTTAGCGTTTGCATGGCATTTTGCGAACGCTAAACGCAAAGCCGGGAGCCCGCACGACAAACCCCCCCGTGTGGAGTATTATCGGTTACCTGGGAATAATTTTTCCTATGTCCCGTCAACTTCGTGACGATACCCTGGAAAGGATGGTTCGCGCCGTGGAAAAAGTCCGCGAGCGCTTGTTGCGCGCCACCAGGGCCTTGGACCAGGCGGGCATTGCGTATGCCGTCGTGGGTGGCAACGCTGTGGCCGTTTGGGTTGCCCAAGTGGATGAGTCGGCGGTGCGCAATACGCAGGATGTGGATCTCTTGATTCGGCGGGTAGATCTGGAAGCCGCCACCGCGGCTCTGGCGGGAGAAGGGTTTGTCAGACGCCATGTGGCCGGTATTGATCTTTTTCTGGATGGGTCGAAGACCAAGGCGCGCGACGCCGTTCATGTAGTGTTCGCC
The DNA here is from genome assembly GCA_964518515.1 of uncultured Alcaligenaceae bacterium. GTDB lineage: Bacteria > Planctomycetota > Planctomycetia > Gemmatales > Gemmataceae > CAZFGM01. The sequence continues at coordinate 4,339 of CAZFGM010000463.1, forward strand.
GGCGAGAAGGTTCGTCCGGAATATCTCCTGCCGGCACCGGATGTGGCGGAATCCGATAGAGTGAAATCGATGCGTGTCCTCAACCTGGAAGCCCTCGTGCGTATGAAACTCACTTCCTACCGCTTAAAAGACCGCGTTCATTTGCAGGATTTGCTTGGGGTCGGCCTGATCGATGCCTCCTGGTGTTCCCGCTTGCCTCCCGACCTGGCGTCGCGGTTACAGGAATTGATGGCGAATCCCGAAGGGTAAATCCCCGCTGGCGTTTAGCGCTCGGAGAATACCTCCCGGTCATTTCCTCTCCGGGGAAAACTCATAGCGCAGATTGATGTAAATGAACATATTCGCCACCACCAGGTACGCCGCCAGCGGACTCAACGCCAGGCCGCCCAGGAGGGAAAGCGCCGACCATTTGACGGTCAGGAAGGATTCGTCGGCCAGGGAAAACCAGGCGGCGGCCAGGACGCCAACCAAGAGCGGCAACACGGCCACGGCGCCGAGGGCGGCGGTCAGGGCTTCGTAAAGGAGGACCCGGCCGAGGTGTTGGCGCAACAGCCGCCACCACTGCACCAGGGCTTGCCCCAGGCCGCATTCCTCCATCACGACAATCGGGCCGAACAACAGGGCCAGAGCCAGGATGGGCCACAGGAGGACCTCCAGGACAAGGGCCAGAACCGTGGCCGCCGCCGCCAGGAATTCGGCCCCCGGGTTTTGGTCCAGCACCCAGGCCGGCCATTCGCGCAGACCGGCAATCGCCAGGCTCACGCCGCCGCCCAGCAAAACAAAGCACACCATCAGCCGCACGGTATTGCCCCCCAACCGGGCGCTGGCTTCTTTCCAGCGGGCCGGCCGCAAGCGCGATAATTCCACCAAGGTCATCTGGGTCAACAGGGCGGTCATCAGGCCCGTCAGGACAAGTCCCGCCAGACCGGCTACGCCTGGAATCAGCCAGCCGGGAAACTCCTCGGGAGTTGGTACCAACGTAGCCAGGACCACGAGCGCCGCGACCAACAATCCGGCCAGGGCGGCCAGCAGCAGTTTCGGCCTGGACAGGGTGCAATCCAGGGCGCTGTGCAGCTCCTCCATCAGGCCACGCACGCCCACGGTTTGCAGGTCGTGACGGGACCGCAGGGCGGCGGGGCCGTTATTCTTGGCGGGGGCGGCGGCATCCAGGCGGGACGCGCGGGAAACTTCGGCAGCTTTCTCGGCTGTTTCCAGCCGCCGACGCACCAGGTCCCCGAATTCCACCGTCCATTCCAAGGGCTGCCATTCCTCATCGGGCGAGCGGCGCACCCAGGAATCCACCGGAATCCGCCGGCTTTCCACGTGCCGGCGGACGGCATCGGTGTTCTTGGCACGAACCACCTGGCCATCGGGGAAACGGACATACCAAACATCATACGGCGGGTTCATTGCGCTCGTGGGGCTTTGGGCCCAAGCCGGGACCCTTCTACGGTACGCCAAGCGAATGGGCCGCGCCAAGGGGGAAATCAGGTAAAAGGGCGGGGAGAGAAAACTTCGGGAAATCAGATAGACGCGCTCGCGCGCGACTCGCCTTGTTCCTTCCGACCGCGGCAGTTAGGATTTCCCCACCCACGGATATTTCCCCACGGACTTGCCAGGGAAGGGAACGAGTCTGGCGATTCGCCCTCGAAAAGGCCAAGGAAAGGTGAAACCGCGAGGTCCAGCGCGAGCCGGACAGGTCGCTCGGCTCGCGGCACCAATTTTATTCTCCGCGCGGCCAGGATTGAGACATGTTATGGCGAGCCGAGCCGCGTAAGCGGCCGGGTTGGGGACGCGGCGTAACCCGGCT
>CAZFGM010000464.1:0-6144 GCA_964518515.1 uncultured Alcaligenaceae bacterium
CCGAGGCCATGGACAAGGTCGGCAAGGACGGCGTCATCACCGTCGAGGAAGGCAAAACGCTGGAAACCAGCCACGAGTTCGTCGAGGGCATGCAGTTCGACCGCGGCTACCTGTCCCCCTACTTCGTCACCGACCCGCACAAAATGGAGTGCGAGCTCGAAGATCCCTACATCCTCATCTACGAAAAGAAGATCGCCACCAACAAGGACCTCGTGCCCGTCCTGGAACGGATCGTGCAGTCCGGCAAGGCGGTGCTGGTGATCTGCGAGGAGGTCGAGGGCGAGGCCCTGGCCACGCTGGTCATCAACAAGCTGCGCGGCACCTTCAAGTGCGCCGCCGTCAAGGCCCCCGGCTACGGCGACCGCCGCAAGGCCATGCTCGAAGACGTCGCCGTCCTCGCCGGCGGCAAGGCCATCTTCGAGGACCTCGGCATCCAGCTCGAAAACGTCCAGCTCAAGGACCTCGGCCGCGCCAAGAAAATCAAAATCGACAAGGACAACACCGTCGTCATCGAGGGCTACGGCAAGAAGCCCGACATCCAGGGCCGCATCGCCCTCATTCAGCGCGAGCTGGAAAAGTCCACCAGCGACTATGACAAGGAGAAGCTAAGCGAGCGGATCGCCAAGCTGTCGGGCGGCGTGGCCAAGATCATGGTCGGCGCCGCCACCGAGAGCGAGATGAAGGAGAAGAAGGCCCGCGTCGAGGACGCCATGCACGCCACCCGCGCCGCCAACCAGGAAGGCATCCTCCCCGGCGGCGGCGTCGCCCTCCTGCGCGCCGCCACCGGCCTCAAGCCCAAGGGCCTCTCCGACGACGAGGTCGCCGGCTACAACATCGTCGTCCGCGCCTGCAAGTCCCCCATCACCCAGATCGTGCAAAACGCCGGCGAAAACGGCGACGTCGTCGCCAACAAGATCCTCGAAAACGACAACGTCAACTACGGCTTCGACGCCCGCCTGTCCAAATACTGCGACATGGTCAAGGAAGGCATCATCGACCCGACCAAGGTGGTAAGGTGTGCGCTGCAGAACGCCTCGTCGGTGGCGACGCTGCTGTTGACCAGCGACGCGTTGGTGGCCGAACTGCCGAAGGAAGAGAAGAAGGGGCCTCCGGGCGGGGGCGGGGAGGATATGTATTAACGGGTGACTGGCACGAAAAGCCCGGCTCGAAAACGAGCCGGGCTTTTTCACATAGATCTCACCGCTCGCATCAAGGAGACCTGACATGAAACGTGGACAACCTTCGCCAAAACCAGCTTCCACCGGGAGTTTGGAAACGTTCGGCGGGCCTTTTCATCGCTTTGAGAGCGATTTTCGGGAAAAGTCGAAGGAACGTTCTGTCCCGAGACAAAAGAAAAGGAAATCGGCGAAAAAACCGAGAAAAGCGGGCTGACGGTAAAAAACCTGCGACATGGTCAAGAAAGGCATCATCGACCCGACCAAGAGGTGGTGCGCTGTACCTTGCAAAACGCCCCGGGCGGGGGCGGAGAGGACCGCAGGACGCGGTTTCCGGCATCCCGCGCGAGGACATCGTACGCGCCTTTCATCCCGAAGAGCTGCGCCCGCTCACCGGTTACGAGGTCGGCTAACCGCTCGGACCCACGCCACAAACGCTTTCGCTTCTCTACAATAAAGACATTCGACAGAGCGCACGGGTTGATTGTACGGGAGAGCTTTCATGGCCAAGTTCAAGGTGGAAGACATTCGCACTCTCGCCCTGGTGGGCCACGAAGTTGCCGGCAAAACCTCGCTGGCCGATGCCCTGCTGTTCAAGGCCAAGGCGGTCGATCGGCAGGGCAGCGTGGACGATGGCACCAGCGTTTCCGACTACGACGAAGAAGAAAAAAAGCACAAGTACTCCATCGATGGCAGCGTGCTGCACCTGGAGCACCAGGGCAAGCACGTGTACCTGCTGGATACGCCGGGCAAGCCGGATTTCGCCGGGGCGGCCCTGGGGGCCTTGAATGCCGTCGATACGGCGGTGATCGTCATTTCCGCGACCGGCGGCATCCAGGTCAATACGCGGCGCATGTTCGCCGAGGCCGGCAAGCGCGGCCTGGCCCGCATGCTCGTGCTCAACCGCATGGATGCCGACAACATCAACTATAACGGCCTCGTCCAGGCCATCGGGGAATCCTTCGGCAAAGCCTGCGTCTTTTTCAACGTGCCGGTGGGACAAGGCGACAACTTCAGCAAGGTAGTGAGCGTGCTCAATCCGCCGCCACAGGCGCCGGCCGGCTGCCTGATGGATTTGAATCCGGCCCGGTCCAAGCTGATCGACGCCATCGTCGAATGCGACGAGGCCCTGATGGAAAAATACTTGACGGAAGGCACGGTGACCGCCGACGAGCTCAAGGCCGTGCTGCCCAAGGCCCTGGCTTCGGGAACGGTCATACCGATTTTCTGCACGTCGGCCCGCAAAGACATCGGCATTGACGAGCTGCTGGAAGGCTTGAGTCAGTTCGCCCTGTCGCCGGCCCAGTCCAAGGCGCGGAAAGGCATCAAGGGCACCGGCGACAAGGCCGCCGAAGTTCCGGTCGAACCCAAGGAAACCGGCGAATGCGTCGGTCAGGTCTTCAAGATCATTAACGACAAGTTCGTCGGCAACCTCAGCTTCATCCGCGTCCTGTCCGGCAAGCTCACGCCGGAACAACCCATCGTCAACATGCGGACCGGTAAATCCGCGCGTTCCGGCGGCCTGATCACCATGCAGGGCAAGACCCAGAAGCCGGCCACCGAGGCCATCCCCGGCGACATTGTCGCCGTCGCCAAGGTTGAGGATCTGGCCATCGGCGATACGGTCGGCACCACCCACCAGGTCCCTAAGCTGCTGCCGTTCGCCTACCCGACCCCCATGTACGGCCTGGCCGTCGAGCCCAAGGCCCGCGGCGACGAGCAAAAGATCTCGTTGAGCCTGCATAAAATTTCCGATGAGGACCGCACCTTCAAGGTCACGCGCGACATGCAGACCAAGGAAATGGTCATGACCGGCATGAGCCAGCTGCACCTGGACGTGGTGCAGCAGCGCCTCAAACGCCGCTTCGACCTGGAGGTCGTCACCAAGGAGCCGAAGATCCCCTACCGCGAGACCATCACCACCAACGCCGAGGCCAGCTACCGGCACAAGAAACAATCCGGCGGTCGCGGCCAGTTCGGCGAGGTCCACCTGCGCGTCTATCCCGTGCCCCGCGACATCACGACCCAGGAGGAACTCCTGGAAAAATACGCCAACAAATCCAAATTCGAAAAAATGCGCTCGGCCCACTACGACCCCGAGCACAACTTCGCCTTTATCGACACCATCGTCGGCGGCACCATCCCAAACCAGTTCGTGCCCGCCTGTGAAAAAGGCTGCAAGGAAATGCTCGAGCGCGGCGCCCTGGCCGGCTTCCGCATGCAGGACGTGGCCGTCGAAGTCTATTTCGGCAAGGACCATCCCGTGGACAGCTCCGAGCAGGCCTTCAAGACGGCCGCCCGCGTCGCCTTTAAAAATGCCTTTCTCCAGGCCCGGCCGGTCCTCCTCGAGCCGATCGTCCATTTCGAAGTGACCGTGCCGTCGCGCTTCACCGGAGCGATTCTGGGCGACTTGAACACCAAGCGGGCCCGCATCGAGAACCAGGACAGCCTGGCCGGCGACCTGGCGGTCATCAGCGGCAAAGTGCCGCTGGCCGAGGTGACGCGCTACGCCGCCCAACTCGGCAGCATCACCCAGGGCCAGGGCTCCTACACCATGGAGTTCAGCCACTACGACCTGGTGCCCGGCAACGTGCAGCAGCAGATCGTCAGCAAGGCCAAACTGGCGGAAGAAGAAGAGGAATAGTGGGGACAACCCGAGCCGGAAGCGTAAGCGACGGACCCAACGGACCGTCGCTTACGCTTCTCGGACGTCGCTTAGCGGAAGCCCGGTGGGGCGAAGCCGCCTGGGCCGAAACCAACCACCGGCGCGCCGAAGCCGGCGAAGCCGCCGCCGATCGGAAAGCCGCCGCCGAAGAAGGGCTGGTTCATAAACTGCGGATTCACCGGGGCGAACGGGTTGTTGGGGGGAAACTGAAAGAATGGGTTCATTTGGTTTTGCCAGGGGTTCACCTGCTGGAACGGGTTGAACGGGTTGTTCTGATATTGAAAGAAGTCGGGCTGGAACACCGGCGGAGTGAAGGGGTTGTTATAGGGGTTCACCGGGTTGAAGGGGTTCTGAATCGGATTGTTAAAAGGGTTGTTGAACGGACTATTAAAGGGGTTGTTAAACGGGTTATTGAACGGATTGTAAAAAGGACTGGTCGGATTGACAAAAGCCGGGTTGGGAATCAATCCGGTGTACGAGCCGCCCAGATAGCCGCCGACCCAGCGCGGCAAAGTCTTGACGTTGCCCGGATTGGCCCTTGGGAATTGCTGGGCGGACACCGCCGGGACCAAACCCAGCCAGCCGACGGCGACCGCAACTACCGACCCCGTGGAAAACACCGGCAAGAGCTTCATGGTTCACCTTTCCCTTGGGTTGCGACTTGTACAATACCATTTTGAGGAAGAGCCGGAAATGGATTTTGGCCGAAAAACGGAACGCCACCAAGTTTTTGGCTTGTAAAGGTCCGCAAGGCTAGAGTTTCCCCCTTCTTGAGGAAAGAACGGTTAATTAACGATGGCTCGACTTGCGCGGGTTTTCCAATATTACGGGGTTACCTCCTGATCCACGACGCGGCCAAAAACCAACTGGCGCGGCGGTGAACTTCTGGAAATCCCTTACCGGGATTGAAGTTGGGTCAAACCGGATATTACTTCAGCCGGGCACTTCTTGACGGCCCTTTTCCAATTCCCGCGATTCTTCCAATCCCCAGACAACCGAAAAATAATAAGGCGACGATGTCACCCCTGAGTTTCCGCACGCAAGGAAGCAACCATGAGTGGACGGATCGTTCGGGGATGGTTGGTAATAATTCTTCTGGGAAGTGTCGGCCCTACTCGGGGGCAAGAATTTCCCTCCGTAAACCTTGCGGTAGATTCTTCGGTCGCCAGCAGTGCCGAAAAACTCGGCGGGGCGGATTCCGAGACTTGTCCCTCGTTCTGGGAGAAGAATCCGCCGGTACGCCTCTTCCCCCGCATCGGCAATTTTCCTGTTACCCCCGCCGGTGAAGGATACTATTCCTTGCGGGATTGGTGGACCGGGGAGTGGCGCGACAAACCGCCGAAGTTTCCCTACCCGCCGTTCGGTTTCATCCAGTTTTCCTTCTTCGACGCGGATTTTCGCCACCTCGAAGATCCCAAGAACACCCAGTTCCAGTTTTTAGACCGCCTCCACCACCTCCACCTGGGGGATTGCTGGCTGTTTCGCACCGGCGGCGATGTGCGCTGGCGGCACGTCAACGAAGTCAGCAGCCGGCTCAGCGGCAAAGACAACAACTATGACTTGCTGCGCACCCGCGTATTCGGCGACCTGTGGTACGGCAACTCCCTGCGCGTTTATGTCGAGTTCCTCGACGCCCACAGTTTGCACCCCGACCTCGCTCCCCTGGCCATCGACCAGAACCGCTCGGACCTGTTGAACGCCTTCGTGGACCTGAAGCTGGCCGAGCCGGGTTGCCACCCCCTGTACCTGCGGGTGGGCCGGCAGGAAATCCCGCTCGGATCGCAGCGGTTGATTTCGCCCCTCGACTGGGCTAACACCCGGCGGACCTTCCAGGGCGTGCGGGCCTTTCGCCAGGGAGAGAAGTTCGATGTGGACCTGTTCTGGGTGCAGCCGGTCGTTGCCGACCCGAGCCGGTTTGATTCGGTGGACAACAACCAGAATTTCGCCGGGCTATGGACCACCTACCGGCCGCGCAAAGGGCAGTTCGTCGATCTGTATTACCTGTTTCTCGACAACACCAACCACGTCACCCGCCAGGGGATTACCTCCGCCCCGTTCAACGTCCATACCCTGGGCACGCGCTGGACCGGCGACCAATCCCCCTGCCCCGAATCCAAGGGCAAATTCTTGTGGGACGTGGAAGGCATGGTCCAGTGCGGCGAGCGCGGCCAGCAGGATATCGTGGCCGGCGCGGCCACGGTCGGCGGGGGTTTGCATCACGCCGCCGCTTGGAACCCGACCTTGTGGCTGTACTACGATTTCGCCAGCGGCGACCGCCAGCCCAACGCCGGCCAATACGGAACC
>CAZFGM010000465.1:0-6140 GCA_964518515.1 uncultured Alcaligenaceae bacterium
CGATTAGGCCCATCATTCCATGTACTCCTTGAAATCTCAAGAGGGCATCAAAATCTCGGCCATATGCAGGATCTGGTCTTTTTGCCGACCCGGCGTGGACCCCTCAACCACCAGTTTGGCCACCGCTTGATTATCGCGGAGAATGACCACTTCTTCGCCGGGTTGCAAACGGTCGATGAGTTCAGACAAATGGGCCTGGGCTTCTTCCAAGGTCATAGTGCTCATGGTTAAGTTCCTTTCGGGCGTTGCTTCCATGATACCAAAAAAATTGGCTAGGAATCCATTAGGCGAGCGGCCGGAAATAACTTACCCGGGTGGAACCGGCGTCTCGCCGGTTCCGGACAGGCGAGACGCCTGTCCCACCGGTTGGCTAATTCCTGCCGTTCGCTTTATAACTACGCTGCCGAAGTCAACTTGCGGCTTTTCCCCTGCACCGACTACAATAGGCTCGTCCGAAGAACGAAAAGAATCACGGATTGTCTCGCCGCCAAAGGTGCCGTGTGTCGCCGTTTCCGACCGCCAAGAGTGATGCAGGAAGCCGCCGGCGCGTGGTCGTGCTCGGGGCGACCGGCTCGGTCGGCACGAGTTGCCTGGACGTCATCGGTCATTTGGAAAACCGGCTGCAGGCGCTTGGCCTGAGTGCCCATGAAAACTGGGAGGTCCTATGCGATCAAGCGGAGCGGTTTCGGCCGCGCTGGATCACGCTGACCGAACCCGAAGCGGCCGAACAGATTAATCGCCGTCGCCTGCCCCAGGGAACCGAACTTTTGAGCGGCGTGGATGGCCTGGTCGCCATGGCGACCAATCCCGCAGTGGACGTGGTGGTGACGGCGATCGTCGGGGCGGCGGGCCTAGAGGGCACGTGGGCGGCGCTGGAGGCCGGCAAAACGGTGGCCGTGGCCAACAAGGAAACCCTGGTCATGGCCGGGCCCCTGGTCATGGAGCTGGCGCGCAACAAAGGCGGCCGCGTCCTGCCCGTGGACAGCGAGCACAGCGCCATCTTCCAGGCCATGCAGGCCGGCCGGCGCTCCGAAGTGGCCCGCGTCGTCCTGACCGCCAGCGGCGGGCCGTTTCGCGGCCGCAAGGCCGACGAACTGGCCGACGTCACTCCCGACGAGGCCCTGTGTCATCCCACCTGGCGCATGGGGCCCAAGATCACCGTCGATTCCGCCACCCTGATGAACAAGGCCCTCGAAGTCATCGAGGCCCGCTGGCTGTTCGACCTCGACCCCGACCAGATCGAGGTCATCCTCCACCCGGAGTCGGTAATTCATTCGTTCGTGGAATTCACGGACGGCTCGATTGTGGCGCAGCTGTCACCGCCGGACATGCGTCTGCCGATTCAATATGCCTTGACTTACCCGGAACGCGTGGCCGGACCGGCGCGGCGGCTGGACTGGGCGGAATTGACGACGTGGAATTTTGCCCAACCCGACCAGGAGACGTTTCCGGCCCTACAATTAGGGTATGAGGTCGCCCGCCAAGGCGGAACGTGCGGCGCCGTCTTGAACGCCGCCAATGAACAAGCTGTCCGCTGCTTTCTCGAGGGCGACCTGGCTTTTCTGGATATTCCCCGCGTGTGCCGTGCGGTGCTCGCGAACCATCAGTACAGCGCCCGGCCGACCTTGGCCGAACTGCACGCCGTCGATCGTTGGGCGCGACAGGAGGTTAACCGTTGGATAACCACGACGCGATGCAGCGCCAGCCCGATCTGAATTCCCCGGCCGCGGCCAACGGCGTACCGCAACCCGCCTTTCCCCCTGCCCCGGAGGAAGAGCCGGAACCGGAAATCACCTTCCGCCAGTGGCTCGCGCGCAACGGCATCACCCTGGGCATTGTCCTCCTGCTCCTGGGTTACCTGTTCGTGAAGTTTGATGCCGAGGGCCTGTGGGCCATCGGCAAGGCGGCCCTGGGCCTGTCGTTCGTCATTTTCATTCACGAGCTGGGCCACTTCCTGGTCGCCAAATGGTGCGACGTGCACGTGACCACGTTCTCGATCGGCTTCGGGCCGGCCATTCCCGGCTGCCGTTTTCAGTGGGGCGAAACCACCTACAAGCTGGCCCTGTTCCCCCTGGGCGGCTACGTACAGATGGTCGGCCAGGTCGATGTCGACGAGGCCTCCGACGACGAGGAAGACCCGCGTTCGTACCGCAAGAAATCGGTGTGGCAGCGCATGGCCATCATCTCGGCCGGCGTCACCATGAACGCCATCCTGGCGGTGATCTGCTTCATCGTCGTCTTTCAGATTCCGGGCAAGGACCGGCAGGCGGCGCTGGTGGCCGGCACCGATTCCAGCAAGCCGGCCTTCGTCGAGGGCATTCGCACCGGGGCGGAAATCGTCAAGATCGGCTCCTATGAAGTACCGCTGTATTTCGAAGACCTGCAGGTTACGGTCATGGGGGTGCCCCCGGGGCGAAAAGTGGACCTGCATTATAAATTTGGTGGCAAAGAGACCGCGCTGGAAATCCTGCCCCAGGTAGATAAGCGGCCTCTGGTAGGCATTAGGCCAGCGGACAGCACGAAATTGCGGTCGCAGCGCTCCCTGATAAGCCTTGGCCTAAAATCCCCGGTGGAGCCCTACAGCCCCGCTGCCAAGAAAGGCTTCGCCTTCGATGACGTTATTGTGGGTATGACCCATCCGGTTCAAGGCGACGATCTAAAGCATATGGCCCTAGGCCTGTCCGTTTCCAGGCTCAGCTTCTTGCCCTACGCGGTGTGGTCTTCCGTCCTGGCCGAAAAGAAAACATTGCTGCGGCAGGACCCGCGAAAGCCGGACCAGCGCGATTATTTCGAATATGCCCGCCGCCTCCAGCTCTTGGCCGGCAGAGACATTACTTTTGTGGTCGAACGGCAGACCGGGGAGAAAAAGGAAACCCTGGAGATCAAGGTTCCCCCGGCCTTCCACCGCACTCTGGGGGTGCGCATGGAAATGGGATATATAACCGCGGTGCGGAAAAAGTCGCCCGCCGACACCGCCGGGATCCAGGCGACCAAGATCGAGAATCTCGACGGTACCATAAAGAAACGCGAAGGGGACATGATCAAGTGGGTCGAGGTCCATTCCCTGACCAAAACGTTGTTGCCCAGGGTGGGGGTGTTGTTGGCCTGGACCCCGAGTCCGGCAGGGCTGACGAGTTCGGTAGCAGGGGTGACGATGCCCGCGCTGAAGCGCTGGGATGCAAAGACCCTCGACCCCTTGCGGCTGCCGGCGCAACTGCGCGAGTGGGCCGGCAAGGTCAAGGACATGCACGTCATCTTGCATGTCAAACGGCACAAACTGGACGGCACGAAGGAGGATAGCGAGGAAGACCTCCTCCTAAAATGGGATGCATCCTGGGAATTCGATCGTGTCGAACCAATGAGTGCCTCGGCTCCCCATGCCATTCCCGAGTTGGGCCTGGCCTATCAGGTGCAAACCACCGTTGCCGATGAACTGCCCGGCAAGGACCTAGCCCAGGAACTGCGCGAACACAAGAAAAGCGACTTCTTTTCCCTGTGGTCTCTTCTCTTCCGCCACCGCAAGCTCAAGAAACAGGACGAGATCAAAGACGTTCGCTTCCTGTACCGCGGGGCCGATGGCGAAGAGTGGGGACCGTGGATGACCAGAGCACTGAAACGCGACCTGAAGGGGGACGAATGGGCCAATATTTTCTGGCGATTGCAATCTTTCGCCGTAGTCAAAGTGGCCTTGAAAGTAAAACGCGGCGATATCGTGGAAGTCGAAATGGTTCCACAGGAAGATCCCACCTGGCCGTTGGAGGAGCGCGGCCTGATTTTGGCGCCCGACCAGCGCAAGGAAAAAGCCGAAAACGTCTTTGACGCCGTCTACATGGGATTCCGCGACACCTCGCGCAGCATGACCCAGATCTTCCAGAACCTGCGCGGCATGATCACCGGCCAGATTTCCGTCGAGAACCTGGGCGGCCCGGTCACCATCGCCCGCGTCGCTTACCGCTTCGCCGGCTACGATTTCTGGGAATTCGTCTTCTTTATCGGCCTCATCTCGATCAACCTGGCCGTCATCAACTTCCTGCCCATTCCCGTGCTCGACGGCGGCCACATGGTGTTTCTGACCTACGAGATGATCAAGCGCAAGCCGGCTCCGGAAAGCTTCCGCATCTGGGCCACCTACGCCGGGCTGATTTTTATTCTGGGTTTGATGATTTTCGTCTTGTACCTGGATTTCTCGCGCATCTTCAATTAAGGGAACAACCATGTAGGTCAGCCTTTCCAGGCTGACCAAGCTTGGCCAGTTAATGCAAGCAGAGTCAGGCTGGAAAGCCTGACCTACCTAACCTACCCACAAGAGTTTTGACAGCCGAACGTCGTAAGGCACCTGGTCCTCGGAACGATCCGCCCACAGCCGCAAAGCGGCCATCTCCCGGTCCAGCGGGATGGCTTCCGGGCGGAGGGTCTGCAGCTGTTCGGGAGTGAGCCAGGAGAGAAGGTCGATCTTGCGTGTGAACTTGTTCGGGGTGTTCGGATACGCTACCAGAGTTACCTGCGGAAGGGCCACATGCAGGTCGAGCCAGCGGTGGTCGAGCATGAAGCGGACCCAACGGTCCTCGATCCAGGTGCGGTCGGCGGAAACCGCCGCGCCCAGGCTTTTGAGCACTTTGGCTGGGATTTTTCCGACCGGTTCGAAAACTCTTCTCCCCATGGTTTCTAGCCAGACCTTGTGCTTATGTTGCTCGTCCACCGACTGCAGGTTCATGCGCTGATCTTCGCGGGAGTACCAACCCCAGCTGTGTCCCGGCGGGAATGGGAATGTTCCTGAGGATTACCGGCATGGCAACGCGGGCCCTCCTGGGTTCGGCCATCTTCCCGGTCATAGCCGCTCTCCTCGTTCTTTGCATGAGTACAGTTTCTCTCCGTTTTTCTTAATCTTACGTGAGGGCGAGAAGATTGCCAATCTGTCACTTCACCGGCAGCGGGCGTTGGCGGCGGAATTCGGCCAGGTCGGCCCAGCGGACGACGGCCGCCGCCCAGGTGAGTCCGCCGCCGAAGGAGATGAGCAGCAGGTTGTCGCCGGCGCGGAGCGCTTCCCGATCGACGAACTCGGCCAGGGCCAGGCCGACCGAGGCGGCCCCGGTGTTGCCGTAGCGATCGACGTTGACGAACACTTTTTCGGCGGGCAGATCGAGGGCCTCTTGCGTGGCGCTGATGATGCGCAGGTTGGCCTGGTGCGGCAGGACCATGCGCATGTCGTCGAGCGACAGGCCGGCGCGGGCGACCGAATCGAGGGCGGCCTGGGTCATGGACCGGACGGCGAACTTGAAGACGTCGTTGCCGCGCATCTTGATGCAGTGACCGCCGCCGGCCACCGTGTCGGCGTCGGCCGGGCGGGCGCAGCCGCCCGCCTCGATGGTCAGCAAAAAATCCACGTCGCCGCGGCTGCCCAGGACCGGTCCCAGCACCCCGCAATCCTGCGCGGTCGCCTCGAGCACAACCGCGGCCGCGCCGTCGCCGAACAGGATGCAGGTGTTGCGGTCTTTCCAATCCGTAAAGCGGCTGAGGGTTTCCCCGGAAACCACCAGAATCCGCTGATACGTGCCGGCCTGAATGAACTGGCTGCCCACGACCAGGGCATAGATGAAGCCGGTGCAGGCGGTGTTGAGGTCGAAGGCCCCGGCCCGGTTGGCGCCGAGCCGGTGCTGCACCAGACAGCCCGTGGCCGGCAAGAGGTGGTCCGGCGTGGTGGTGGCGCACAGGATCAGATCGAGGTCGCGGGCGGCCAGACCGGCGCGCTCCAGGGCACGCTGGCCGGCCAGCGCGCACATCGACGCGGTCGTTTCGCCGGGCCCGGCGATCCGCCGTTCGCGAATCCCCGTGCGCGTGCGAATCCATTCGTCGCTGGTATCCACCGTCTTTGCCAGGTCGGCGTTATTCAAGATTTTGGCCGGAGTATAGCTGCCCCAGCCGGTGATGGCGGCATTTCGCGCAGGGTCCATGGCATTCTCACTCTGGGAGACCGGCCTTCCTCCGGGGCCGGGCGGCCCTGGGCTACCCAGAGACCAGGGCTGTTAAGAATTGTACGAAGCGGCAGGGCACAATTCTATACTTCACGCGGTGGGAATTGATGCCTTTTTATTATAGGGGTAGGGAGGAGCGGTTGATTCGCTCCCCCCTCCCTCCGAACC
>CAZFGM010000466.1:0-6137 GCA_964518515.1 uncultured Alcaligenaceae bacterium
GCCAGGGCGAGATCGACATGCGCTTCGCCCCGCTCGTCGAGATGGCCGACAACGTTCTCAAGTACAAGTACATCATCAAGAACGTGGCCCGCCGCTACGGCAAGACGGCCACCTTCATGCCCAAGCCGCTTTTCATGGACAACGGCAGCGGCATGCACGTGCACGCGTCGCTATGGAAGAACAACGTCAACCTGTTCGCCGGCTCGGGCTACGCCGGCCTGTCGGACATGGCCATGTACGCCATCGGCGGCCTCTTGCGGCACGCCCCCGCCCTGTGCGCCATCACCAACCCGACGACCAACAGCTACAAACGCCTGGTGCCCGGCTACGAGGCCCCCGTCAACCTGGCCTACAGCCGACGCAACCGCTCCGCGTCGATCCGCATCCCGGTCTATTCGCAGACGCCCAAGGCCAAGCGCCTCGAGTTTCGTTGCCCGGACGGCTCGTCCAACCCGTACCTGGCTTTCGCCGCCATGCTCATGGCCATGCTCGACGGCATCAAGAACAAGATGAAGCCGGGCGAGCCGCTCGACAAGGACATCTACGACCTGGAGCCGGAAGAGCTGGCCAAGGTGCCGAAGGCCCCGGGCTCGCTCGACGAGGCCCTCAACAACCTGGAAAAAGACCACGATTTCCTGTTGCAAGGCGATGTGTTCACCCACGACGTGATCAGCACGTGGATCTGGTACAAGCGCGAGAAGGAAGTGGACGCGATGCGCCTGCGGCCGCATCCGTATGAGTTTTATCTGTACTTCGATATTTGATGCCTTCCCAAGGCGTTAAAATTTGGCAGTTGTGGGGCAGATCCGGATGCAATACAATAAACACCATAACTGCGGATAATTTCGATCAATTGTTGCGTAATAATGTTAACCGCAAGCCTTTCCATCCTTTCGTGGTGGAATTGAAGAGTGGGAAGGTTTTTCCTTTTACGAAGCCGAACGTCGCCTTCGGCGGAGGGGTGGCCGGCTTCATTTCGGAAGAGGAGGGTCTGGTGAATTTTTCCTTCGATGAAGTCAAGGAAATTCGCGACTGGGTGCCGGAGACCGCCTCATGAATGACGCCCAATTCATGCGGTCCCTGCGTGCCTTCTGTAACCGTCACCCCCTTCAAGCCTTTCGTAATTGAATTGTTTAGCGGCGATCGATGCGTCATCAACCATCCTGAAGCAATCCGGGAAGCAGGGCACGTTTTTTATTTTGTCAGCGCCCAACGGCGCTACCGATTGTTGGCAAGCTCAAGCGTTTGTCAAATTTTGGATGATGTTCCCCCAGACCAACTTGGAAAAGCCAAACTCCACGCTCGGAAAAATAAGAACCTGGTTTTGCCGCATGCCCCAGACTCACCGACCGCAATCCCTGGCTGAAGACGATGCAGTTCGCGAAGCAGGAAATCGTCAAGTACAAGGCGAAGGACGGTCTCGACCTCGAAGGCGTCCTGAGCCGGCCGCTCAACGAAGAGAGTTCGACGACCTCATCGACGGCGTCGATAATTTAGTCAAGATGGGCCTCGTCGATGACAAGAAAGTCGGCATCACCGGCGGCAGCTACGGCGGCTACGCCACCGCCTGGGGCGCCACCTATTACTCGCACCGCTTCGCCGCCGGCGTCCAAGATCCAGGATTTGGCGATTCGCGTTTTCGGATTCGTTCAGGTCACTTCAAAAATACATTCGATCTCCACCGGAATATTTCCGGGCAAGGAACCCATGCCGACGGCGCTGCGGGCACCGACGCCGGCATCCTCACCGAAGACCTCCGCCATGAATTCCGAAAAACCGTTGATGACCTGCGGCTGATCCTTGAAATCCGGGGTGGCATTGACCATGCCCAGCGTCTTGACGAGGCGTTTAATGCGGTCCAGCGAGCCGAGGGTGTTGCGGACAGTGGCGAGGATGTTGAGACCGACGAGTTTGGCCGCCTGCTGGCCCTGTTCCAGGGTGAGGTCGGCGCCGACGCGGCCGGCCACCGGGGACTGGGCGTCGATCTTGGCCGGCCCGTGCCCCGAAACATACAGGATGTTGCCCACGTGCACGGCCGGCTTGTACTTGGCCAGCGGTTTCGGGGCCGGCGGCAGCTGGATTTTCAATTCCGCAAGACGCTTTTCGGCGGACGTTGGCATGACTGGCTCCCTTGGCAAAACCACGTGGTGGATTCACCTTGCCACAATATGAAACCCATCCTCGGGCCGCAACTCGGAAAGTTACTTGATGCTGATATTGAGGGCCTTGCTGGGCCGGCGGAACGGCGTTCAGCGGGAGCTAAACTTACTTCTCCGCCTGACCACCCAGAATCTCCACGGCGCTTTATTCATGGCGAAGACGGCTACGGATGGCCCAGCTCCCGCCGCACCATCCGCACCCCCTCTACCAAGCGCGCCAATTTTTTCTGGGCGATGAAGCGGGCCGTCTGCGAAAAGCCACAATCCGGGGTGACGTGGACGCGCTCGGGATCGATGTATTTCAGGGTCAGACGCAAGCGTTCGGCCACCAGCTCGGGCGGCTCGATCCAGGTGTTCTTGACGTCGATCAGTCCCACGGCCAGCTCCATGGGCGGCCGGATATCGCGGGCCAGCTCGATCTCGGCCATCTCCCGGCTGGCAAATTCCAGGGCCAGTTGCTGCACCGGCGCCCGCACCAGATGGGGAAAGAGCGGGCGATAACTGCGCCAGCCCACCGCCCGGCCGCGATAGTTGCCGAAACACAGGTGCATGCTGATCTTGGCTGCCACCCCCGCCACGGCCCGGGCCACCTGGTCGAGGAACTGTTCCGGCTGATCCGGATGGCAAGCGAAGCTCGGCTCATCGAGCTGGATAAAATCCACGCCGGCTTTCACCAGCTCTTGCATCTCGCGGTTGACGATGGGAATGAGCGCCTCGGTGACGGCCTGGCGATCGCGATAGACCGCGCCGCCATCGAGGCAGCCGGCCAGGGTGAACGGTCCCGGCACCGGCACTTTCAGCGCCGCCTGGGTCAAAGCCCGCAGCCGACGGTATTCCTCGACCAGGCCGAGCCCGCGCGGGGCCGCCAAGGGCGCGACGCACAGATACTTGTTCCGCTGATCGTGGGCCGGCGGTCCCCAGCGGCGGGCCTGAGGCAGGGGCTCTAGTCGCCGCAAATAATCATAAAAGCCGAGGTTGAAATCGACGCGCTGCATCTCGCCGTCGGTGATGATGTCGGCCCCGGCGCGGAGCTGATCGTCGATGGCCAGGCGTACGGCGTCGCGCACCGCCTCGTCGCGGTCGTCCTGGCCAAACAGCTCCGGCAGCCGCCGCACGTCCTCGCAAAACTTGACGTACCAGCCCGGAAACGACCAGCTGCCGATGACGGTGGCGGGGAGAAGCATTGGCGTCTTCCTCAGCGTTGTCCTTGTCCTTCGCGTTTTTTTGCCGGCTCTGCTGCATCCTACCTTCGGATCCTCCGTCCTGACAAGTTTTCTTCAGTTCTTCGGGCCGAAACAGAAAAACAGTCCTCCCTTCTCGATGTTTTTTCAGCATTGCGGTTACCTGCCGATAGCGGGTATGATAAAAGGGAAATATCAGGATTATTTTCCATGGCCGTCTATCAGCCCCAATTTCCCGTGGCGGAAATGATTCTAAGGTCCTCGCAGAGCTTGGGCGAGGAACTGCAGATTCCGCTGGCGAAGCGCTATCCTCGGTTGAGGGAAGCGGACCGGCACAAGGTGATCATCGAGTTGGCTCAAAACGCCATCGGGCACAGCCTTTTTGGTGTTCTTGGAGCCCTGTCGCTGGAGCATTCCAGCCGGCAAGACGACAAGCGGGTGTTGATCCTATCCCGAAAGCCTGAATGGCATTTCAAAGGACCGGTCGAACAAGGCCTGGTCCGGAGCCTGGGACTGGCGCGGCAGTCGCCGTCTTCTTCGCGGGCCATGGCCCAATTGGCGGCGGATTTCTGCGACTGGGCCGAATCAGGGCAGACTCCGGAGGAAGCCCTGTTTCGTTTTTCTCCAGGCCCCCAGGGCGAGCTGTACATGATTTGTGTTCCCATGAAGCGCTTGGAAAAACTCTCCTGATTCCCCATGAAGGTCACCTTCCTCCACGCTTCCGACCTGCACTTCGGCCGCTATGCAAATCAAACCGGTCTTCTGGAAGCCTGGAAAGCCTTTCTTGCGGGTGGGCCTTTTCAGCGAATGCGGTTGCCGTCATTGGTCTGGGGCGTAAGACTCGACCCTGAAATGAGGAAGAGGCACGTGGCACAGATTTTTTTGCGAACGGGTTGACAAGGGGCGCGGCGTCAGCCGTAACGTGAGCATCAGAAATAGCGCGGGTTACCTCACGGCGGCTTACCCCGCGCCGCTCGCCGTTGCCTTTTATCGGCGATCACTTCGTTTTGGGCAACAACTTCGCAGTCTTGGTTCGCCTGCCGTTTTCTGTCGGTGTCGAGAAATCGATTTTTCCACGGATCACCCAGGATCGCATCAGATCGGCTGCCTGGCTTGAAGACTCTCTGGAAAGGGCGCAGCAAATGACCAGTTGCTGGATAATCTGATCAATTCCTTCTTCCCCAAACTTGTCCAGCCACCATTCCAATTCCACCTGTTCCGAGGTGGGTTCGTGCTGGATGATGTGAACTCCCAGACCCAACT
Organism: uncultured Alcaligenaceae bacterium; assembly: GCA_964518515.1. Classification (GTDB taxonomy): domain Bacteria; phylum Planctomycetota; class Planctomycetia; order Gemmatales; family Gemmataceae; genus CAZFGM01. The sequence goes on from CAZFGM010000466.1 coordinate 4,604, forward strand.
CGGAGGAAACGGCGCTGAACATCGGGTTGCCGTCCCGCAGCGGAGCGCCCAACCATGGGTATTGCCACTTGGAAGACACTTCCGTTTCGCAGGCGATTTTTTGCCATAGTTCTTCCCAGTAGCGCTCTGCTTTCTTATATCCTTGAGGATCTTTCAGGAAGTCTTTGAAGAGATGCTGAACCATGCTCTTACTCCTCATCCGAAATAAATCGACCCTCGAAAATGTTGATGTCCACGCGCCTGCCACCCTTGAGCGGCGGTTGCGGAAAGGAAAACTGTTGTTTTGGCGGAGCAATCAAGCCAACCTTCGCCAAACGGACCACATGTTCGCGAGCTTGGGCAAACGCTTTTTTTCGTATTTCCTTTTCCCTGCTGGATAACTTCTCTTCCAAGGCAGAGAGCATTTCCAATACGTCCGCCACGGCGGGAGGCCTATATTCATGCCAGCGAATGGATTCCAGCGTTTCACTTTCTTCCTGGGCTTCCACGGTAATCCGATATCTGATCTGCCGTGGGGCCTGCGCGGTTTTTGCTGTGCCAGCCTTTTTCTTGCGGCGCTTCATGGTCCCTGGTTGGCCGTCCTTTGAGGATTTTTTTATTTTTTATTTTACCCGCGATAACGGGCTCCAAAAAGGGCTTTTTTCCCAAAGCTCCTACCGCTTCGGATACGCCGGCGGCGGCCGGCAAGCAGCAACTACTTCGCGCCGGCCAGCGCGAATTCCACGGCGTGGGGTCGCTGGACCTGCTCGGACGCATCCAACAATTCGATGGAAACGAGCCGGCCGGACCTATCGTAGTCAAGAATCATGCCCGGGATCGGTTCATCACTGTCCGCCACCGACCCGCGGCGCAAGATGATGGACAGCGTGTCAGTCTCTTTGTCGTAAATCACCCTCATGGTTTGCCCCAATACTTCCTGACCTTGGACGTTCTGTACGCAGTGACTACATGATAAACGTTCTTGTCTTCCTTGACAACGACGCGCAGGAGCATGCTGCCCGTGAGCGACTGGTAGATTTCGCGGCCCTTCCTTGAGGGGACGATCTGCCCCGGGGAACGTATCGTCGCGGTCACCTCCGCGCGCTTGATGTGACGGCGCCTCATTTCAAAGCGCGCGTGCCAGCCGATCCGGATACGCTTTCCGGCCATAACTTCTCCATGAACCTGGCGCCTCACCGTTTCGGAAACGCCGGCGGCGGGGGCAGGATGCGCGGATTGGTCCGCAGCTCCTCCAGGATCACCTCGATGGCCCGGTTGAGCTGCTGATCCACCCCTGCAAATTCCTGGGCCGGATCGTTATCCACCACGATGTCCGGATCGACGCCGTGGCCCTCAATGACCCATTTCTTGCCGTCCAGCTCGTAGGAGGCGAATTCGGGTTTGTTGAGGGAGCCGCCGTCCACGAAGGGCAGGGTGCCGCGGATGCCGATGGTGCCGCCCCAGCTGCGCTTGCCGATCAGCTTGCCGAGCTTGTAATGGCGGAAGCGGTAGGGGAACAGGTCGCCGTCGGAGGCGGAGAACTCGTTCATGAGGC
>CAZFGM010000467.1:0-6128 GCA_964518515.1 uncultured Alcaligenaceae bacterium
TCGGTCATCTGTTCGAAGGATTCGGCCCCGCCGGCCAGGAGCCAGCGGTGTATTTGCCGGGCGCGCAACGCTGGCGCGCCTTGGTCCTGGAGCCAGGCGGCCAATTCATCCGCCGTCAAATTCAACAGGCCAAGCCCCGGCGTGGTCGTTGGCGAAGCGTTTAGCGTTGACAATTCCACAACCATGTTCCTTTGAGCATTGTGCCCTTCCTCATTGTAAACACTCAGGGGGGCGGGAGAAAAGGATTATTCAACAGTTCCGCAATGCGCGCGCGGGATCTGAGGGAAATTGGCTACGAACGTTCCGTCAATCGGGGACGGGGTTTGACGGGAAATGGATCGGGGGAACTTTGCCCCGGATGCCATGGGCTCAATCCGATTCCTGGCGGAGTTCTTCCAGCTCCCGGGCGAAGCGTTCGCTGAGCAATTCGGCGGCGGCGATCAGGGCTTGCAAGGTGATTTCCCGGTCCGGGCCGCCCTGCAAGGGCGCCGTGGCCTCGACCATGGCCGTGAAAAACTGCTCGCGCAACTTCAGCACCTCGGGGGAAAGATCCATGGCACCCTCTCGGTGGCAACCTGGATTACCACTCACCAACCACCATCAGGGGACTGACGCCCCCCGCTCGCCACTCACAACTCACCACTCACCAAACTAATGTTTTGCTTCCTTGCCCATGTACTTGTGCGTTTCGGTATCGACCTTGACATGCTCGCCGGTTTTGATGAACTGGGGCACCTTGATGACCAGGCCGCAGGCCAGCGTGGCGTCCTTGAGAACGTTGCTGGCCTGGCCCGAGGCCGCTTCGCCCGTCTCGACGACTTGATCGACGAAATTGGGCGGGAAGACAAGGTGCAACGGCTGGCCATCGATCAGTTGAATGGCGAGTTCGGCCCCTTCCTTGAGCAGCCATTTGCCGTTGCCGATGACTGCCGCGGGTAGGGTGACCTGGTCGAAGGTCTTGGAATCCATGAACACATAGCTGCCGCGGTCTTCATACAAAAACTGGTGGATGCGGGATTGGAATTCGGGCTGCTCGAACTTGTCGGCTTCGTCGAAGCCGCGCTCGATGATTTGGCCGTTTTTCAGGTTGCGCAGCTTGGTATGCAACACCGGCCGGCGCTGGGCCGTCTTCTGGATGTGGTAGTCCTCGACGATCCAGGGTTGCCCCTCGAAGGCGATGACGGCGCCTTTTTTGAAATTGCCCGCGGTGATCATGACTCTGACTCCCCAGGAATGCCGGGCCGGTCCTATAACCGTTCAGGGGGGGTCCACCCAGTAGGTTAGGCTTCAGCCTGACGGAGGCGAAAGTCAGGAGGCGAAAGTCAGGCTGGAAGCCTAACCTACCAGAACCCGGCCAACTCCTCGAACGGATACGTTGATTATTTTACCCGGAGTTCATCTTGCCGGTGCAACCTTTCCGGGGAAAAAAGTTTCGCCTAAAGGGTTGAAGGATGGCCGGCGGCAGAGTAGCTTGGGGGTCTACCTCCTTGCTGGAAAGGGGAAACCCATGCACCGGATGATTTGCGGCTTTTTCCTTCTCACGATGTTCACCCCGGCCGGGGTTGCCGGGGACAGGCAGCCACTCCAGCAGAAACTGTATGTCACCAACAGCACCGGTGACAGCATTCACGTCATCGACCTGAAGACGTTCAAGGTCCTCGGCGCGATAAAAACCGGCCAACACCCGCACGGAGCCGCCTGCTCCGCCGACGGGCGCTGGTTCTTCACCACCGTCGAAAGCGACCACACCCTGCACGTGATCGACACGGCCACGGACAGGATCGTCAAAACCATCAAGCTGACGGAAAAGCCCAATCAATGCGCGGCCACGCCGGACGGCCGGTTCGTGGGCGTGCCCATCCGCGGCGGCGATAGCGTCGATATCGTGGACATTACCCAGGGCAAAATCGTGAAAAACCTGCCCGTCAAAGTCCCGCACAACTGTTACAACGCCGGACGCAACGACCGCCTCTGGGTCACGTCGATGGGCGATCATAAAGTCAACCTCATTGATCTCAAGACCTTGAGTTATGCCGCCCAGATCCCGGTCGGCGGCGTGCCCCGCCCGTTGGCCGTGACGCGCGACGAAAAAATCCTGTACTGCGCCCTGTCCGACTTGCACGGCTTCGTCATTGCCGACATCGCCAAGCGCAAAGTGATCCAGACCATCGACCTGCCGCCGTTGCCCAAGGATATCCAGTTACCCGTGGCCAACACGCCCACCCATGGTCTGGAATTGTCGCCCGATGAAAAAGAACTGTGGGTCACGAGCTGCGCCACGCAATCCGTATACGTGTTCGACACGATCGGCAAGAAAATCGTCGCCAAGGTCGGCGTCGGCAAGGGGCCGAACTGGGTCACTTTCAGTCCCGACGGCCGGTATTGCTGCGTCAGCAATGTGCTGGGCGACGATGTCTCCATCCTCGACGTGAGTAAGCGCCAGGAAGTTGCCCGCGTTGCTGTGGGCTCTAAACCCAAGCGCTTGGTGGTCGTAAACGTTGCCCGGGGCAAAGCGGAACCTTATTTGACGCCGGATGGCAAATTGCGGCAGGTCCTGGAAATCCGCGACGTTCAGGGCGGCTTCGCCGGCTTCACCGGCAAGAATTGGCGCATCACGCCCGACGGCGAATGGACGCGCGCGCGGGTCTTCAATCAAAAGCTGGACATCGAGGCCAAGGGCAAACTTCCCCGCGACAAACTGGCCGCCCTGGCCAAGGACCTGGCCCAATATGATCTGGACGGCTTGAAAAACTTCGGCAAGGTCGGCGTCAATCCCCACGTGGTCACGATCAAATGGGGAAACCACCAACCCGCCTTGACCCTGGGCGCCGGCCAGCCTCTTCCCAAACCGGCCCTGGACAGCGTGCCCGGACGTTTCAGCGGCATTGTGGCGGCCGTCCTGGGACTGGTGGAGACCAAGAAGAAAAAAGAGACTAATAGGCCATTCGAGCCGTTTTTGCGAAAAAGATTGTCGCAAACGAATTGCCAATTACCAATTGCCAATTGCCAATTTTTGAAGATCGCAATAGGTTTTCAAATTGCTTGTAATTTGCAATTGGCAATTGGTAATTTGCAATTGGCAATGTTTGATCTGCCTTGAAAGGGCCACTACTTCCGGGCAGGGCCCCGAAGAAACACTTCCGGGCAGGGCCCATTACTTTCCCAAAGGGGGGATCTCATGCGACGTATGTTCCTGCTTCTGGTTTTGCTTGGCGGCGTCCTTTCCGCCCCGGCCCAGCCGGTGTCCAAGGAGGAGGAGAAAGAAGGCTTTGTCCCGCTGTTCGACGGCAAGACCTTCAATGGCTGGAAAGTCAACAAGAACACGCCCAAGAGCTGGAAAATTGAAGACGGCCTGTTAAAGCTCACCGGCGGCGGCAACCATCTGTTTACCGTGAAGGAATACGACGACTTTGTCGTCCGCTTCGAATGGCGGCCGCTCAAGAAGGGCTACAACAGCGGCTTCTACATCCGCGGCGGCCACCAGATTCAGATGGCCCAGGGCGATGCCGGCCGGCTGTTTGGCGCCAAAGGCACCAAGGGCGTGCCCAAGCTGCACAAGGCCCCCGGCGAATGGAACGAGTGGGAAGTGACCTGCGTCGGCGCCAAGGTCGCCCTCAAGGTCAACGGCACCCTGGCCTGGGAGATCGATGATTTCAAGCCGAAGAAAGGCACCCTGGGCATCGAGGCCGAGGGGGCAGCCATCGATTTCAAAAACCTGCGGATCAAGGCGATCAAGAAGGGGGACAATTGAACGCTCCAGGACAGACCTTGCGGGGCCCGCCCACTTTGCCGGTTTCGCGGGATAGCTGTCTAACCCATGCCAACCATAACTTATTGCCCTTCGCTTTGCCAACGGTAGGATGGGTGTAACCAAAGAGGAGGACCACCTATGGATTATTCTGAAAAACCCCCGCCCCCGCAGCGACCCCGAGACCGGGCAGATGATGAAGAGGAAGAACCCGACTACAGGCGTTCAGGCGGAGAGCCGCCCCAGGGATTGGGCAGCTTGGCGCAATCAGCGCGAAACAAGAAACTCAATTTGGCCCGCGGAATTCTCTTTTTTGTGGGCATTCTCACTATCGCGGTAAATATTTGGATGCTTTTTCAGATTCAAAAAGAGGTCAACGAGGCCAGGCAACGCGGAATGATCATTATCCAATCCCGGGTGAATCTGTTCTACGCCGCGACCTATGTTGGCATAGCTTTGGGGGTGGTATTCACGATATTTGGGTTCCTGGTCAAAGTGTTTCCCGTTCCCATCACGATCACCAGCCTGGTCCTGTATGTGGCGGCATATCTTGGTTTCGGCGCTTTGGAGCCGGAAAATCTATGGAAAGGAGCCGTTATCAAGGTTCTCATCGTGGTGGGTTTAATTCAGTCGATTCAGGCGGCTATTGCCTACCAAAAAGAAGAAAAACGAACCGCCCGCATTCGCGAAGAGTGGCCGGAATGACCGATGATTTCTACGATGGTGGCGCTGGGTCCGGGCCGCGGCGGCCAAAGCCGTCGCCCCGAGGAGAATTTCTGCCCGGCCGGCCCGATCCTCGCCAGCCTGCTGCCTTTTCCGAACCCTATGAACCACCGCTGGAGGCCGAAGGGGTTGATCAACCGCCGGTTCCCCGCCCAAGGCTTCCGCGGCTGCCAGGACCACCCGATCTGGTCGGCCTCGCTGTGCAAGGCCGGCGGCCGTTCTCCGTCGCCGCGCTGGTGTTCGCTATGGTTGCCTTGCCCTTCGCGTTTGGGGGCGTGGTTGGGCCTAATTACCACGTCTTTCTGGCCGGGGCAGCCCCGCTGTCCTTGGCCTTGGCGTGGTGGTGGTATCGGCCGCGTCCCTTTTCCGCCCAATTTACCGATACCGCTCTGAAAGTGGAGTATCCCACTCTGTCGCTGCCCTACGAGTGGATTCAAGAAGTGCAAGACCGGCGGAAGCCACGCGATCAGGCGGAAGACGCGGATTCGTTTCCTATTCACGTTTATTTTGACCGAGGATTCCTTACGATTCCTGGGGGCTTGAACGTTTCTTCCGAGGAAGTTTACAGCTTTCTCTGGTGGCGCAAGGGGTCAGCGACGAGTTCGATTCCAGTTCCGGCGACCCTGGAAAGTTACTGCCGCCGCCAGTCGGCCTTATTCGGCGGCGACCGCCTCTGGATATTCCATGCCCGCAAAAGGATAATGCCCAGCCGCGCGGTCGAAGGAGGCAAGGCCTTCGGCTGTGGAATTTTCCTGGCCGGCCTGTGTTGGCTCCTGGCCTCTGTTGCTACTGCCTTTTTCAAGGACTGGTTGGGCGTCGGTATCGGCCTCGTTATTGCGGGACCTCTGGTGTGGTCGATTTTTTGGCTTGCGCGAGGGAATCCTGTCGGCAAAGGCCCCAAATCTTGCCTGGTCATATCCCCGGTCGGCTTGGCGCTGGTTCAAGGGGACTTGAAGGGCGAGTTGCGCTGGGAAGAATTACTGGATGTGAAACTGCGTGCCAAGGGCACCGCCTCCGGCATCTATCTTAAAGTCGAGGGTATTCAAATTCACCTCCACAATATCTACAATCGACCCATGGAATACATCTATCGACTCATCCAGGCTCTACGCCGCGAGGACTAAAAATTTCGAGGCATGGTTCAAAACCGTTCTTTTTGGGTAACACCCTGTAGGGTGGGTCGAGTCTTCGAGACCCACCATGGCGGGCCGGATTTCGCCGGATTTCGGTGGGTCTCGAAGACTCGACCCACCCTACCAACTTGTAACCGGCGATTGAACCATGCCAATTTCGAGAGAATCCCCAGCGGAAAAAGAACTCCGGTACAGGTAATTTGATAGTGCGATTTCGATTTTTCTGGATTGCAGCTTGTTGGAGGCCACAATGCCCGCCCGCGTCCGCTGCATCGGCATTCTGACCAGCGGCGGCGATTGCCCCGGACTGAACGCCGCCATTCGCGGCGTGGCCAAGCCGGCCATGAGCGATTTCCACATCGAGGTCATCGGCATCGAGAAGGGCTTCCGCGGCCTAGTCGAAAACCACTCGCGCATCCTCCACCAAAACGACGTTTCCGGCATCTTGTCGCTGGGCGGCACCATCCTCGGCACCAGCCGGGAAAAGCCGCACAAGATGCCGCTGCCCAACGGCCAAACCGTGG
>CAZFGM010000468.1:0-6124 GCA_964518515.1 uncultured Alcaligenaceae bacterium
GGTTTCCAGAACCAGGACGCGCGCGGCGACGGACGTTTTGGCATTGCGCAGCGTCCGCACCACCAGGTCCTGGATGGCGGAATCTTTGCTCAAGCCGACGAGCAGGCCGCCGATGCTTTCCTGCCGCGCCGCGTCCAGCTCAGGCTGGCTTAGCCAGTCGCGGACCAGGCCGACGATTTCTTTTCCCCAGCCGGGCCGGTTGGCGACGACGTTCAGAGCGGCTTGCAATAAAGCCGGGTCCTCGCCCGCGAGCAGCGGCGTGACTTCGTCGCGGGTCAGGTTGCCGCCGGGCATCTGGTCCAGAGCGATGAGTGCGGCGCGACGGACCACTGCATTTTGGTCGCCCAGATACCGGGCCGTTTCCTGGCGCTCGGCGATCTGGATGAGGGCGTAAATCAAGGCGTGATCGAGGTTGCGGTCGCCGGCTTTCGGCATCGCCTGCATCAAGGGGTGAACCGCTTCACTTTTGCGTAAGCGGCCGAGGGCCGTGGCGGCCGCGCGCCGCACCGCCGCCTGATCGTCCTTGACTACCAGCGTCATCAATTGTGTCAAGGCCTTGTCATCGCGAAGAAGCCCGGCGGCATGGATCGCCGACAGGCGGACGCTGAATTCCTTGTCGGTCAGCAATCGCCGGATCAAGGCGCGGGCAGGGGGCGAATCGATGCGGGCCAGCGTCCACACGGCATTGCGGCAAGCACGCGTGGATAGCGACGCCGACACGATCTTTTCCAGCGCCGGCAGAGCCGCGGCCCCTTTCTGGGAAAGAAGGTGGATCGCCCGATCGCGCACCAGGAACCGCGAAGCGTCCAGGAGTCCCGCCAGTTCCCCCGCGGTGAGCTTTTCCCAGGCGAGTTCCAGTCCGCGTGGATCCTTGAGAGACGGCGCATCCTTTCGGCGAATGCGGTAAATGGCCCCGCGGATTTCCGGCTGGGCGATCTTCGACGTGGGACAACCGATGCGGAACCAGCCGCCGGTGTCAATGACCAGGAGGCTGCCGTCGGCGTCTTCCAGAACGTCAGTCGGATGGAAGTTCTTATCGCTGCACACCAGGAAATCGTCCGTCTTGAGGCGAAAACCGGCGCCGTGGCGCTCGACGACGTGCCGCTGAATGCGGCTGCGATTGAACTGCGCGGAAAACAGGTTGCTTTGATATTCCTTGCCAAACGCAGCGCTGCGGTAACGCATCAAGCCGGAGGGGGCGACCCAACCCAGGTCGGCGGCCGCGGGCAAGAGGTCCCCGGTGCGGGGAAACTCCTTGTACACGTCGTGCCAGGGCCAGACGCCGCCTTCGATGCAGTAGATGATGCCGTCGTTGCGGGCCGGCTTGTTGTGCAGGATGTTGACCGTGGCGAACGGCTCGCCTTCGGCAGTAAAGGCGATCTCGACGGGATTATCCATGCCGCCGCCGCAGACGACTTCCACATTGGAGCCGTCGGGCTTGCAGCGAAAGATGCGGGCCGCCTTGCCTTGCATGACGCTGCCGTCGGACCGGGTAATCTGATGGCCGTGCCGGCCGTCGCACCAGTACAACCGGCCGTCCGGTCCGAGAAATGGCCCGTGAATGTCGGCGGCGTTGCCGGTGAAGCCGAACTTGCTGACCAGCTCCTGGCGCTGGTCGGCGCTGCCGGCTTTCTTGCTATCGACCAGGCGCCACAGGCTGGGCGGCGACGCGGTGTACAAAGCTCCGTCGTGCCACAGGGCGCCCATGGGAAAAGCCATCTTGTCCGCAAAAATCCGGCTCTTGGTGAACTTACCGCTGGGGTTGGCGGGCTCGAGCACGCGAATGAAGTTGGGCAAGACCTTGAGCAAGTCGGCCGCCTTGAGGTTCTGTCCCGCCGACTCGGCCACGAACAGCCGGCCCGACTCATCGAATCCCGCCATCAACGGGTGCTCGACCAGCGGCGGCCCGGCGACCTTCTCGATGACGAAGCCGGGCGGAAGCTGAAAATCCCGCTTCGTGTCGGCGGCGGCGTCGCGCCCGAGCGCCATTATCCCGAGGACCAAAAGCCAACGCGGTGAAATTGAGGGAACCATGTTCATTCTTTCTGCAGGAAAAAACCTTCGCTGCCGCGCTCGAGGCAAAAAAAACCGAAGACGACTCAGACTCAGGAATAGGCCTCGAAATGCTTTACCGCCCTGCCAATAAACTCCATGAGTTTGCGACCCTGACCTGTATCCGAAAGTTGGGTCCACAGGTCAAACGTATAACCGGCCGGCCAATGAACTGGGGCTTCGTGCGGCCACGGGTACTCGGGGTTTGGACCGTTTCCAGCTTCGGCTGGCGCCAGGTTTTGCAGGGCGTAGGCCAAGGGTTGAATACTGACCACCCAGTTGTCCAAATCTTCAAATCGGCGGAATCCCAAGGTGTGGGCGATCCGGCCCAACTCTTTAGGGGGCCGACGGCCGAGAAGCGCTCTCAAGAAACGCACGAAACCGGTGTGGCTTCTTGGTGGTGGGTTTCCGGATCGCCAGAAATAGGCTTTACTTACTTTCTCGGTGGCCATTTGCAAGTAATGTAACAGGTGGCACGGCGCCACCCCGGTTCGCCGTAAGCGGGTAAAAAGGCCGAGATCCGATTGGGCCTGTAGCCACCACAACCGTTGAGCGGCATTCATGGATTTTACCGCCTGAACGTTTTGCTTCCGTCCAGGGTCCAGCCCGCTGGTAAAGCTAATTGTCGTTTCTTAATGGCCTCCCATTGCCCAGGGGTGACGTCGAGAACAAACAGCAGATGCCCCTCAGCACCGCCCCTATCAACTCCAAAGTCAATTGGCTCCAACACGGTTGATTCCGCAATAAGTTTATTGACTTCGAGGAAACGAATCTCGCGCGGCGCCGAGTTTTTTGGCAGATAGTGGATTTCTTCAACTCCGCTGTCCGTTTTCAGATGCCGCTCCGCATACCACCGCGCCAAGGCGTCCCGATCGAAGGTCTTATTTTTTGTTCTTGGCATGACTGCCTCCCCAAAAACCTAATAGCTCCGCAATACGAAAATCATATCGGCCACGGGAGAACCCATGGTGTGATTTCGCTGTGTTGGTCGAGTGTTTTCATCGCGTTTCCCTCGGGCTAGCATAGCCTAACATACCGGTTTCGGGCAGAAAAGGGTCCGCCGTCTGAAGCAGAGTTCACTGACCCAGCACCCGCACCACCTTGCCGCCGGACCAGCCGCGCACGGTTTTCTCCTGCTTGGCGGTCAGTCCTTCGACAAGCATCTCCGTGCAACCCGAGCCGAAAGTGCCCAGGTTCTTGCGCGACACCAGCCGCACGCTTATCGGTTCGCCGGTGGGAGAGGTTCCGTCCATTAATTGCAGGCCCAGGTCCTGACCGGGTTTGAGCGTGCCGGCCTGGGCCCACCAAGTGGCGAAGACCAGGACGCGGGCCTTGCCCTTGGCCGCCTCCTCGACGAAGCCGCGCATTCCCTCCCTGGCAATCCGCTCGGCGACTTTCTTGCGCATCGCGGCCCCAATGGCGTCCAGGCTGGCCGCGTCGCCCAGCAGCTTCACCACGCGCTTGGTATCGTCGTAGACCCAGGTCAAATACACGCGCTCGCCGGCCGCCAGCTTCGCCGATCCGGCCACGGTCATCTTGCCGCCGCTCCAGACACGGCACTTGGGATCCAGATGGAAATTGGCGGCCTCTTGCTTTTCGTCCAGGAGCTTGTCGCCGGCCATCACGCGGGCGGCGAAACCGCTGCCGCTGCCCGTCACGGTTTCGATCCGCCAGGCGTGGTTGTGGCCCTTCATCTGGCACAATTCGTCCTGATAGCTGACCAGGTAGGCGCGCTGCTGCTTGTCGTCGGGATTGAAAGAGAGGTTGACGCGCTCGCCCGGCAACAGGTCGTCGGGGTGGGCGCCGTAGACGAGATGGCGATATGTGGTCAGCCAGGGCAGGACGCGGACGGTGTATTTCTGGCCGGTCTTCTCGTGGCGGACTTCGGCCTGTCCGGTTTTCGGATCCCACTTGTGCCAGACGTACCAGCCGCGCGTCTTTCCCAAACCACTCGGCAGCCCGAAGCGGCGCGGATGAACGGCGGATGCCGGCTCCTCCGGCGGGATGGGCAGCCGGCGGACCGCCTTGAGCGCGTTGGCCGGATGGCCGGCGAAGCCCTTGACGCCGACCTTGGCGTGAAAGACGCCGTCGGGACTGCCAGTGGTGCAGAATACCTCGTCCATATTGGGCCCGCTAAAGGTGACGTTGCTGACCACCTTGGCCGGAATGTCGAGATGGCCCAGGACCTTGGCCTCGCCAGACAGGACAGTAATCCGGCCGCGGCCCGTCTTGGGCCGGTGGAAGTCGGCGACCCACAGGTTGCCGGCCGCATCGAAAACGCAACCGTCGCCGCCGCTGCCGCCCAGGTCGAAGAACACCGTGGCCTTGCCGAGGGGCCGATCGTCGGCGGGGACTTCGTAGCGCAGGATTTTTTTGCTCTGCGATTCGATGACGTAGAGAAACTTGCCGGCCGGATCGACCTCCAGGCCGTTGGGAAAGGCCAAGCCGCCGGCGATCTTGCTGACGGCGCCGGCGGGGGTGACGCGGAAGACGTTGCCGACCGGATTCTTCAGCGAGGAGCCTTCGGGATCGGTCCAGTAAATGTTGCCGCGCGCGTCCACGGTCAGGTCGTTGAGGCTCTTGAGCGGCTTGCCGTCGAACCGGTCTGCGATGACGCTGAGCACGCCGTCCGGGGAGAGGTCCAGGATCGCCTTGTGTTTGTTGTCGCAGATCAGCAGATGGCCGTTGCCGCGCAGCACCGTGCCGGCGGGGTTGATGGCGAGGTACTTTTCGACACGTCCTTGGGCGTCCACGCGCATCAAGCCGCCCGCGCAGAAAAACAGCTCGCCCTTGCGCCAGGTCGGGCCTTCGGAGTAGCCGGGCGCCGCGGCGTATTGTTTGACCGGAACCTGGCGCAGCCGCTCGGCCAGATCACCGCCAGGTCCGGGCGGAGCCGCCATTACCAAGAACGCACAGGCGACCAACACGGCGAGGGTTGCGCACCTGCTAGGAAGTTTCGCCATTGGACTCTCCGCCACAGGGAGCTTTGACTGGACCCGGATTCACCGCGCAAAGTACCCATACGCCAGTTGCAGGGAAAGTGCGTTGCGCTTCAAGACCGGAGGGCCGTATCCAATTATCTACGCTGCCGGGATCGTGAAACAAGAGCCTGTGGCGATACTTCGCGCGGGCAAGGTCTTGGTTGCGGGCTTTCTTCCCTTTTTGGCCTACTCAAACTGACTTGGCCAACAAGGGATCTGATCCGGAAAGCCATACGTAGGCAGGTTTTGCATCAATCCTTAGCGCCCTTGTTGGCCAACTGGCGGCGCCCCCAGCTTGAACCGGCCTCAGTGCGGGCTAAGGCCCGCACTCAATTCGGCCGCCTGCAGAAAGATTCTTGTTGCACCGACTTTTCTTCCGCCGGACAATATTCTTTCCGAGGCGAGGTTCATTTCTGGAGAAATCCTTATGAAGGCATTCCCCCTGGCCGCCATTCTTATTGCGTTCCTTGCTTTAAATGGGCCCTCCCCGACCTGGGCCGGGGAGAAAGTTCCCCCCAAGACGGACGAGGACAAAATTCGGGCAGTGCAGAAATTCCTCGGCGAGGTGAGGGTAGATTCCAGCGATTTCCAAAAGGCAATGCCGCTGGAGCAATTTCTGGATGCCGTGGCCAAGAAATTTCCACCGGGAAGCAAGATAACCCTCCGGATCGAGAAGGAGGCCTTTGGCAAAAAAAATCCCGCGCTGGCCAAGAAAACCTTTCAATTACCGCCTTTTCCAAAAAAAATGTCCCTGGGCGGGGTGGTGCGCCTGGTCTGTGGCCAGGCGGGCACCCCGGCGGATTATCGCCTCGAACCCGCCGCCATCGTCATCACCACCCCGGAGCGCACCATTTATACCCATACCTACGACATTCGCGACATTCTCGAGAAATGGGATTCCCTGAGCTTGGACCTTAAGAAAAACTCTGGAGGACTTTCTCGATTGGAGGGCGAAGATATTCCCGGCAAGGCCGGGCCCGTGATCGGGTGGCTCCTCGGTTGGGTGGATCCGCAAAGGTGGCGGCCGGGCGTGGAGCCGCGCGTGTCCTTTCAGGTGGTCAACGGTTCCAAGCTGGTCATCCGGACCTATG
>CAZFGM010000469.1:0-6099 GCA_964518515.1 uncultured Alcaligenaceae bacterium
TGACGCAACTGATCGCCGACCTGGCCCCCGAGATGAAGAACCGCCGCAACCGCCCGAGCGCATTCCTCAAGATCGATCTGCCCGATTTCATCGAAGCCCGCGGCATCGTCTCGCTCGGCGAGGGCGGCAAACAAATCCTCGTCGAGGAATATCGCCAGCGCGTCGAGAGCCGGGTCTCGAAATCGTCGCCAATCACCCGGCCCTCGAAGCCATCCGAGGGCCAAGAAGTGACCGACGCCCAGCTCGTGGACCTCGAGCGCATCCTCAATCGCGAGCTGGCCGGCGGCGACCTGCACGTGTCCGCGGCCAACATCAAGAAAGCCTATGGCCTGAAAGTGGACAGCTTCCTCGCCTTTCTGCGCCACGTCCTGGCCCTGGAGACGCTCCCCGATTACCGGCAAGTCGTGCAGCGCGCCTTCGAGCGCTTCATCGCCGCCCATCACTACAACGCCGACCAGCTCCGTTTCCTCCGCTCCGTGCAGGAAGTCTTCCTGAAGAACCGCAAGCTGGTCGAGGCCGACCTCTACGAGCCGCCCCTGACGGTCTTCGGCCGCAACGCCGTGGATCGCTTCTTCACGCCGGAGGAGATTCGCGAGCTGTTGGAGTTGGCCGCCGCGCTGGCAGCATGACTTCCCCTGGAGTAGCATTGACGGCCCTGCGCCGCTAAAATTAATCACGGAGGTGAACGAATGACATTCCAAGGTCGCGTGAAGAATTGCGTCCATGCGCGTTTCAGAGAAAAGCGGAGATGATTCCTGAATTGAATGATGAGGGCTATCTTCCGCCGGGCATTCACTCGGCGACCTTGGAAGAGATCGCGGCGCGGTTTGGTAAGGAACCCGAATTGCGACGTGCGCAGATGGAGTCGCTTCGTTGGCTCGTTGATTTGGCGAAACGCGTTGGCGTGCAACGGCTGATCGTCAACGGTAGCTTCGTCAGTGAAAAATGGGAACCGAATGACATTGATTGTGTCTTGCTGAGAGGACCCCTGTTTCCAGTGAGTGAATCCGCCGATGCCGAGTTGTGGGCCGGGCTGCCTTTCATTCAGATCGTGCTGGTGGGGCAAAACGAATTTGAGCTCTACGTGGAGAAGATTTATGCCACGGATCGGCACGGCATTGCAAAAGGAATGATCGAGGTGATCCTATGAGCATCGAAAGCCGACGCGAACTGGAACTGACACGATCCAAATTGAAGCTGCTTGAAGAGCGCTTGGCGGCCGTGGTGCAGGAACCCGAAGAGAATTCGCGCGCCCGCGAATGGTCGGTTCGTTCGCTGACGCAGACCATCAATCAGTTGAAAGAGGAGATAACCCGCTTCGAGAGCCGTGCCCAAGGGACCGCGCAAAAGTCTTGACGTGCAGCAATACCGCGCACACCAGGATTTGCACTCTGCTTTGCGAAATCTCGTCAAGTGCCACCTGGTACGCGGTAAGCTTTTGAACATCTCCCGGGTGGCGGCGCAGACGATTGGCCGTGCCGGTCATGGACCATCCAAAGAGGGCATTCGCTTCGATGGTCATCGCTTGTGGGCCGCCTCCGCAAGCAAATGGACTGACGTGAACCCAATGTGCTCCTGGTTTTCGATGCGTTGCAGCAGTTGGCTGCAAGGCGGATGGTGCCGTCGTCGCCGGCGGAGGCCAGGTAGTGCCCATCCGGGCTGAAGGCCAGGCTCCGAAGCCCATCTTGGTGCCCGCGGAGAGTGAGGGTTTCCAGGCCGGTCCACAAGTCCCAGATTCTCACGGTCCGATCGTAACCAGCCGTGGCCAGCCGGGACCCATCGGGGCTGAAAGCCACCCCGTAGACCCAAGTGGTATGTCCTTTCAGAGTTCGCCATGGGGTCCTTGCATCTACATCCCACAAGATTACATCACCGACATGATCCACCGAAGCCAAGCGCTTGCCGTCCGGGCTAAAAGCCACACTGTAGACCCAATGGGTGTGCCCCGAAAGGGTCGCGATTTCCTCTCCCGTTAGAGTGTTCCAAATTCTCACGGTTTTGTCATCACTGGCCGAAGCCAGCAAAGGATCTTTGGGACTGAAAGCCACGGGACTGAAAGCCACACATTGGACCACAGCGGCATGGCCTCGAAGTGTCCATTTTTTTTCGCCCGAAGCCGCATCCCAAAGAATAACGGTACGGTCGGGGCTGGACGTTGCTAGCTGGGTGCCATCTGGACTGAAAGCCAACCTGGAAACCGTTTTGCTATGGGGGGTGAAAATGGTTTTCAGGATTTTCCCGGTTTCCACATCCCAGAGAATCAAGTTTTTGTCGTCCCCCGCCGAAGCCAGTTTTCTACCATCCGCGCTAAAGGCCACGCTGAAAACCGTGTCTTTATGCCCGGAAAGTTCGCGGACCAAACTACCGCTGGGTATTTCCCACAGTTTCACGGTTCCATCTTGCCCGGCGGAGGCCAGCAGATTTCTTTTTGGGTGGAAGGCCACGCTCCAGATGGTCCCTTGATGGCCCGGCAAAGCCAGGCTTTCCTGGTCGCGGGTAACATCCCAGACCTTTACGGTCTGGTCGTTACCGCCGGCCGAAGCCAGGACCTTGCCGTCTGGGCTGATGGCCAGGCCGTTGATAGCGCCATCGTGCCCCCGGTAGGAACGCACTTCCTTCCCGGTTTTCCCATTCCAAATTTTGATGATTTTGTCGTGACCAGCCGAGGCCACCAGGTTTCCGTCCGGGAAAAAGGAAACGCCAAATAAACCGGCCTTATGGCCCTCGAAGGTGAGAACTTGGCGGGTGTCCAGGTCCCAAATCTTGACGTTGGTTTCCTGGTGGCCGGTTGTGGCCAGCCGTTTGCCGTCCGGGCTGAAGGCCAAGAAGTAAAAAATAGAGTGTTCCTCTTGGACAAGGCGACTTTTCTTTCCGCTGACCATGTCCCACAAGTGAACTTCACCAGTATGATGGTTTTTTTGTTCGTCCAGAATATCGTTTCCGGAAGCCAAGAGTTTGCCGTCCGGACTGAACGCCACACTGAATACACGGAACCGGAAGGATTTTCCCCAATCCATTTCCGGCGTTGGCAGGAGGGGGTTAATAATTTCCTGCCCGGTATCCGGGTCCCACAACTTGACGGCGTTGCACCCTGTGGCCAAGCGTTTGCCGTCCGGGCTGAACGCCACACAATGGACCACCGAGGGATGGCCTTTGAGCTTGTGGAATACCTTACGGGTGTTCCCGTCCCAGACAAATACTTCGCCGTGGGTATCATTCCAATTCCCACTTCCGGAAGCCAGAAATTTGCCGTCGGGGCTGAAGGCCACACAAAAGACCCGATCCGAATGCTCTCGAAAGGCAAAGATTTCCTTAGCGGCGGACAGGTCCCAGATTCGTACCGTTTTGTCCTCCCCAGCCGAAGCCAAGCGCTGCCCATCCGGACTGAACGCCACCGCATCGACAGACCCTTTATGCCCTCGCAGAGTCGCCTTTTCACTGTGACACAGACGCCAGAGGTAGAACCATTCGAAGCCGCGCAAATCCTCTTTGTGGTCTTTGGGTCTCAGGCCTGCTAATATTTCCAACACCCGGGCCGGGTTCGCCTCTTGCCAGTGGTTATGAGCCAGGTGAATTTCGGAAACGTAGTTTTGTTGGTCGGCCCGCTGCATCTCCCGGAGGCGTTCCTTGTCCCGTTCCTGGGCCTGGCCGATGAAAAAGGTAGAAACGCCGGTGCCGATTACAAGGACCAAAACAATCCCAGCAGCCAAGGAAGCAACCAACGGATTGCGGCGGCACCAGCGCCAGGCTTTTTCGATCCGGCCCACAGGCCGGGCATGGATGGCTTCCCCCTGGAGAAAGCGGCGCAAGTCGGCGGCCATTTCGCCCGCCGTGGCAAAACGCCGGTCCGGGGTCTTGGCCAGCGCTTTGAGGCAAATCGTTTCCAGATCGCGGGGAATTTTATCGTTGAGCCGGCGCGGCGGCCGGGGCTCCTCCTCCAGCACCTGGTGCAGCAGCATCCGAATATTGCCGCGGAACGGCACCTCCCCGGTCAACAGTTCATAGAGGATGACCGCCAGGCTGTAGACATCGCTGCGGCCGTCCACCTTGGCCGACTCGCCGGCGGCTTGTTCCGGCGACATGTAGGCCGGCGTGCCCATGACCTGGCCGTCCACGGTCACGATCACGCTGGCCTCTTCGCGGCGCGCCAGGCCGAAGTCGGCCACGTGCGGCTGCCCGGCTTCATCGATCAGGATGTTGCGCGGATTGATGTCGCGGTGCACGATCTGGTGTTGGTGGGCATATTCCAGGGCGTCGGCGATTTGGGCCACAAGCTGGGCAGCTTCGCGAAAGCCCGGCCGCCGCTCCGCCAACATCTGGGCCAGCGTCCCTCCTTCGATGTATTCGCACACGATATAGGGCACATCGCCGGCATGGCCGATTTCGTGGACCTGGACGATGCCGGGATGCTTCAGCTGGGCGGCGCTTTTGGCCTCGCCCAGGAAGCGCTCCTGTTCCTCAGCGGAGGTAAAAAAACCGGCCCGTGGCATCTTGATGGCCACCAGCCGCTTCAGCGCGCCATCGCGGGCTTTGTACACCGCTCCGAAAGAGCCGCGGCCAAGCAATTCCAGGAGTTGAAACTTGCCCAGGGTCCGGGGCAGTTTCCCTTCTTCCAGAACTGAAAGAGCCGGCGGCTCGAGCCGAAACGAGCTGCCGCAAAAAGGACAGGTGACTTCCCGGCGGGCAGGATCCAGGCCTTCGATCCGGTTGCCGCACTGCGGGCAGCGCAGGTGCGCCATAGGCGGGGGCGGTGAGGGAGAAATGGTGCTGGCAACCAGCGATCCTCCCTGGAAGCAAGCCTGAATTTGCCCGGCAAAGAGCACGAGGTGGTCGGGCAAGGCCCCATTCGGGCCGAGCAATTCCGGAAAATCCTGGACATAGTCTTCCAGTTTTCGAGGCGCGCCCTCCCGCCAGCGAAACTCCAAGTCCACTTTGACCAGTTCCGCCAACAAGACGGTCTTGTCGCCGCTTTCGGCGGCCAAAAAGTCGGCCAGGTTGGGCGGCCGACCTTGCTTCCACGCGGCCTCGAACCGGTCGGCGACATCATCGACCCAGTCCGGAACCAGGGCGGGATTATCGCGCGCAGACATGGTGCCACCTTGAGAATGGCGGGCGATTTTTCAACCGCCTGGCTGCTCGTAGCAACCCGGCTGCTACCCCGCTAAAGGGTTGTTGACGTTTTTCTGGGCCATTTCTTGCCAGCGAGCCAGGATCAGATGGATTTTGCGTTCCACGCTGCGCAAGCCGCAGTCCAGCTCTTGGGCGATCTCCTTGTGGGTGAAGTCGGCCAGGTAGAGCTCGGCAAAGCTGCGCAGCTTAGCCGGCAGCCCTTCCACAAAATAGCGGTACGTATCCTTCAGGATCGCCTCCTCCTGAGGGGTTCGCGTGCCATTAGCAAACTGATCCAGGTCACCTTGCCCTTGCGGGTCAGCCAGGGAAACCAAGACCGATTCACTGTGCTCCTTTCCGCGGCCGCGTTTCTGGACACCCACCTCCGCCTGGATTTGATTGACGGCCTTGCAAGCGATGATGGTCGTCACCAGGGCCAGGAACTCGTGCCGGTTACTCAAGCGGGGCACTCCACCGGCCTTGAACCGGCGATAAAAGCTCCAGAAAGCTTGCTGGGCGATGTCCTCTTCATCGGCAGCATGGAGCCGGGCTCCCTTCAATTTCCTGCGAGCCACCGCCACGAACCACGACCAGTAGCGCCCGTGCAGCTTACCCAACGCGCTCTCCTCCCCCGCCTGAAGCTGCCCGATCCAGGCAGTAATCGATCCGCTCGAGGACATGGCTTGTTTTCCCCGCAATTTCCTGGCAGCCCCCATTATACGTCCGCCCCCAAGACCCCGCAAGAAAGAGGAGAATCTATAGATCCCCATGACAAAACCGCAGGATTCTCCCAGCGCGGCAGAGCCGCAACCAGTCGTCATTCCGGTGGATGGACCACTCGGCCAAAGTGCTCGGTCACGTGGCCGAGTGCTCGCTGGTCCCAACCTTTGATTCAACAAGCGCTTGTGTCAGCGCACCCGAGTACTCGGCCAAAACGTGATGGTGGCACCCCCTTGTTGGCGTCAGTATTACCCACGAGTGTATCTCCGA
>CAZFGM010000470.1:0-5617 GCA_964518515.1 uncultured Alcaligenaceae bacterium
GGCGTGCGTGCGCCGGGGATGGAAACCCCTGACGTACGAAGTATATCCGCTTGCCTTGCGCCAACGCTTGCCGAGCATTCGCATTCCCCTGCGGGAAGCCGACAGCGACGTTCGCCTGGACTTGCAAGAGATTCTGGACCAGGCTTATCTGAACGGCCGTTACGGCCAAACAATCAAATACGCCGACGATCCGGAACCGCCTTTGGACGCCCAGGATGTTGCCTGGGTGAGCCTGGTGGAAATCGACCTCTTGCGCTCGGGCAAGCGGGTATTAAGCTTGCCAATTTCCCTCATCCCTCCAACCGTGCGAACCACCTACCAGGCGTGCGTGCGCCGGGGATGGAAACCCCTGACGTACGGGCCCTGCTTTAATTCCTCTTTTGTAACCCCCCACGCGGCTGCGGGGCTTTGCAACGCAATTGTAGGTCGGCCTTTCCAGGCCGACGTCCCTTGCCCAGATTCATTGAGCTTGGGCGGTTCAGGTCGGGCTGGAAAGCCCGACCTACTAATTCGTTGCAAAGCCCGGCTGCCCCTGAAAAGTGTACCAAAATGGTGCGCGCTGTACTACGGCGCTATACAGTTCCTTGGGAGTGCGGGCTTTACCCGTACCCGGGGCCGGTTCAAGCTGAGGCACCACCGCCGCCAGTTGGCCAACAAGCCGCTCAGGCTCGATGCAAAACCTGCCTACCTATGGCTTTCCGGATCAGACCCTTGTGGCCAAGTTAGTTTGACCAAAACCAATCAATGTTGCCCGCGCGAAGTATATCACACCATCCCCCAGCGTCGCCGCAGGAACCATTCCACGCACAAGAAGGCGGTGAACAGCAGAAAGCACGGCAGGGCCGTGGAGGTCCACAGGGTGCCGATCTGGCTGCCGTAATCGTCGGGGGCGGGGGGATTGCTGCGCCATTCCGGCCAGAGCTGGGGCTTGCCCTTGCTCTGCGCTTGCTGCTGGGCGGACAGGTTTTCCAGGAACTGGCCGAGCTGTTGCTCGCTGGCGAGGTGGGGCTGGCCGCCGCCGTTTTTGGCCAGCCGGCCGAGGAAATCGTGATCGGCGGCGGTGCGGAGGTTCTCGACGTCCTGGGCGTAGGCCAGGAAGCGGGCTTCGCCTTTCTTCGGGTTGGTCGCCGTGCCCACGTCCGCGCCCTTGATGTCCTTGCCGTGGGCGGTCACCTTGATCTGGTATTCGCCGGCCCAATGGGCCTTGTCAAAAATCGCCTGATGATCGAGGCCCTTGGGCGACACATCGAATTCCTGCTTGTTGGGGGCGATGACCTTGACGGAGTAGTTGGCCTTATCGACCTTGGTGCCGCCCTGGCCACGCAGGCCGACGGTGATCTCGACGCGGTTGCCGGGGCCGGCTTGCAGGCGGCGCTTGTCGAGGGTGACGCGAACGTCGCCCTCGGCCTCGTCGCGATGGGCCAGCCACAGGATCATCTGTCGCCAGAATTGCTCGTAGACGGCCAGGCCATCCTTGGTGCGGCGCCAGTTTTTCCAGGTGGTGTCGCCGCCGAAGGCCAGGGTGCGGACCTTGCCGCCGGCCAGGGTGATGCTGGCCAGGACCGGCTCGTCGTCGTCGATGGTGGCCAGCACTTCGGTCTTTCCCGGTTTGTTTTTGCCGAGTTTGGTCATGCCGTCGAGGCGCGGGCCCAGGCGCGGCTTGCCGTCGAGAGGGGGATCTATTTTTTCCCATAGCTTCTTGCTGGCCTCATCGTCGCCAGCGACGCGGAGCAGGTACTTCAGGCCGGCCTGAGTCGGCTGAAAGGTCACGGTATTGTCGATATGCCCCGCGGCGGGGTCCAGGTCGATCGGCAAGAGGGGGGTCAAATCGGCGGCCAAGTCGGTATGCCAGTCGCTATTGCCGAAGGATTCGTAGCCGCCGAGCATGGCCAGGCCGGTCGTGCCTTCCGCGATCATCTTGCGAATCTTTTTGAAGACTGCCTTGTTGCCGCCCGAGAAGCGACTGGCCGAGATGTCGCCGATGATGATGACGTCGTAGTGCCGCTTGTCGAAATCGAACCAGTGGTCCTGGTCGGTTTGCGGATTTTTTTCCTTCAGCCGCTCGGCGTAATAGACGCGGAACTGCGGGTCCCGGCTCAGGGCATGGCGGATGGCGAACACCGACTCGAAGGCCCGCTTCTTGCCCTCGACCCAGAGCACGCTGACGCCTTCCTTGGTGACGGTGACATAGGTGGTAATGGCGTTGTTGGCGTCGGTGATCTCGCCCTGGACGGGATCGATTTTGAGGGTGGCCTTGTATTCGCCGGGCACGTTGGGGGCCTCACAGGTCAGGGCGATTTCATTGTCCTTGGGTTGCTGCAGCGTTATTTTCTTGCTGGCGACTTCATTGGCCTGGCCGTCCTTGCCGGTGAGCCACAGGCTGACCCGCACCGCCTGGCCGTCAAAACCGGGTGCGTGGGCCACGCCACGAACGGTGAGCTTGCCCTTGATCGGCACGGGCGCGGGTTCGGAGTGGATGTTTTCCATGTCCCAATAGATATCGTTCTGATCGCGGCTGGTGGTGGGCCGGCCGGCGGCGAAGGGGTGCACCGGACAGGTGCTCCGCCACGCGTCCGCCTTGTCCAGGGCGTTGTACTGGGTGCCGTTGTCCGCGCCGTCGCTGATTACCAGCACGCTGCGCAGGTTGCCTTCCTTGCCATGGCGCACCAACAGCTCGTGCAAGGCCAGGCCAAAATCCGTGCGCTTGCCCGTCGCCTGTCCCTTGGGATCGAATTTCTTGAGGTCCTCGGCAAACTGGTAGTACACGATCTCGACCCGCTGCTGGCCGGCCAGGTCGCTCAGGGCCTTGCGGACGCGGGGGGACTGCAACAGCCGCTTGACATGGTCCCAGCGCGTGTGGTTGTCGGCCTCGTCGTTGATCTTCATGCTTTCCGAATAATCGAGGACGAAGATGAGCTTGCTGGGCACGGCGACCGCGTCCTCCTGGAAGGCCAGGGACGGCCGAAAGACCAGCAGGCAGGCCACCACGAGAGCCGCCAGCCGCAGGGCCAGGATGATCCCGAGGCGCTTGCCGGTGGATTGGCGGGCGCTCCAATAGGTCCAGACCGTGAGGCCGGTCAGGACCGCGGCCACGAGGACCAGCACCGGCCCCGACGCGCGCGCCAGCTTCTCCGCTAGTCCTACCCTAACCATCCGGAAAACTCCCAACGCGAAAAAAGAAACGCCAACGATCACCAGCGCGCCCGCGCTGAGTGCGGCGCGCTTCCAGGTGGAATAACTGCGAACCCGCATAAAGGCCCAGACGATGAAAGCCGCCAGCAAAGCAGCCACCAGGGTCAAGAAGACCTCCATCGCCTCGGGGGGCAACTCCATGGGATCGAAGCCAATGCGGACACTGGCGATCATTTTGCGCCCTCCTCTTCCGCCGGCTCTTGCTTGTAAAATTTGTTGGACAGCAGGTTCTCCACCGCCAGGACCAGGAGCAATAGCACCATCAAGAAAGGAAACAGCTCGACCGGCTGGCTCCAGTGGCCTTGCAACACGTCGCGCAAGTTGGCCTTGCGGTCGATGGGCAGGACGGAACCCGCGCCGAGCAGGGCCTCGATCTCGGGCGGCGGCACGCGGGTCAGGTCGCTTTCCGCCGCTG
Source organism: uncultured Alcaligenaceae bacterium (assembly GCA_964518515.1). GTDB lineage: Bacteria > Planctomycetota > Planctomycetia > Gemmatales > Gemmataceae > CAZFGM01. Next base: position 3,608 of record CAZFGM010000470.1, read on the forward strand.
GCAAATTGACCGAGAAACTGGCCACGCGGGTGCTGCCCTCGGCCAGATCGCGCGCCCCCTGGATCGTGAAATTGCCCGGAGGCACGGGTTGCGGGTGCTTGTACTCGGTTTGCCGTTCGCGGACGGTGAGGCGTTCGGACATTTGCTCGGGACCGCCGGTGAGGTAGTAATTGGCAAAACGGGGCGCCGCCGGCAGCCGCACTTTCACCTGTTCCTTGCCGGCCAAGAAATTGAGGTCCACCTGGTCCGGATTGCCGGCCAGATGGTTGGTGACGAGAGCGACCAGCGTCAGATAGAAGGAATTATTGCCTTCTAAATAGTTGTTCCACTCCTCCGGGGTGCGGGTGCGGATGTAGTCCAGGAGCGTGGTGAACAGGACGACGCGGCCCTGGCCGACCTTGCGTTCCAGCAGGGCTGGCCGACTCTGGTCGTCGTTGTAGTTCACCAGGACGTATTCTTTGGGCGCCTTGACTTCCCAGTATTGAAATGTCTGCCGCGGATTGAGAATGAAATCGATTTTCTTGTCGTGACGATAATCGCGGAAGCGCTGGAGGAGGGAATCCTTGAAGACCTGTTTCAGGTTCCACTCGGCGCCTCCCTGGCGGCGTTTGCTGTTGCCCCGCTTCACCGGCTTGGGGCTGAATTTTCCCGGCAGGAGGTTGTCCGCGCCTTTGTGATAAGCGGCAACATCCATGTCCTGGTCGCCGGGAATGACGCCGAGGCCGCCGCCCTGCTGCACGTAGTCATCCAGTTGTTTCCATAACTCCGGGGAGGGTTTGGCCACGCTGACCAGGAAAACGACCTTGTAATCGCCTGGCAATTTCAAATCGGGGCTGAACCTTTTCACCTCGGGCTGATAGTTTTGCGACAGGGATTTGAGAACTTTTTCCAGGTCCTGCGTGCGGTTGAAATCGTCGGTGACAAGGAGCACCTTGCGCGGCTCGCGGATTTGAAAAGTAAAGTAGCGAACGTCGTTGAACGGCAGGAGCAAATCGCGCGGGTCGATGCGCACTTCGACCTGATGCGGGCCGGGCAGCAGGTTTAATTTTTTGGCGTCGATTTCGAACGGCAGCACCGTCTTGTCGCCGGCCTTGAGGATCACCGCCTGTTTATAGGTCTCCCGGCCGATGTTGCACAGCAGGGTGGTTCGCTCGTAATTCCGGCCGGTGGCTTGCAGATGGACCCGGAGCGGGATTTTCTCATCAGCGCCGAAGACCTGGCGCATCTGGCCATTCCATAACCGCGGCGGTTCCAGCTCGGTGATCGCCAGGTCGGCGGGCTGGTCCACGCCGACATCGACCCACAGGCCCAAAACGCCCGCCAGGTCGGCCAGATTGCGCTCCAAGGCAGTGGCCAACTTGGCGCGGTAGTCCTTGAGGTCGTCGGTTAACTGGTCCGCGGCGGGCAAGCGCTTCAGCACCGCCCGCGTCCGGCCCCGCGCCGTTGTGATCAGCGTGCGGAATTCTTCGTTGAGGGGAAAATCGTCCGGGCCCAGAGCGGGGATGCGGTCGAGCAGCTTGTCCAGGTCATCGAGCAGCGGTTGTTCGGGACCGGCCGCGGCAGGCAGCTTCGTCAACAACTCCTTCAGCGGGGTTTTCAGATTGGGGATGTTGCCGCGCGCTTGCTGCAAGCCTTCGAGCGGCGGCGGCACCTGATCGGCAAGATCGTGCAGATTCCCCGCGCCGGTGGTATCGAGGCGGCTGGTCTCCCAGGCGCCGCGCGTGCGGTCGGAAAAGACCACCAAGAGCCGCGGCAACTTGACCCCCTCCGGATCATCCGTGGCCTTGGCCAGGTCGCGCAACAGGGTATAGGCGGCGTCGAGCCGGTGCGTGACCGGATGGTTGACGGGCGCGATCCGCAGCCCCCCAATGCGTTCGCGCATTTGTTGCCGGGTCGCCAGCCATTCGCTTTTACTTGCGGGTCCGCTGTCCGCCGTATCGAGCACCGCCACCCGGCTGCCGTTGGGCAATTCATTCAAGAGCTCAAGCCCGCGTTTCTTGGCTTCTTCCA
>CAZFGM010000470.1:5627-6098 GCA_964518515.1 uncultured Alcaligenaceae bacterium
CCAACCGAGTGACCTGGTCACTGGTCTTGTAGTCCATGCTGGCGCTGGTGTCGAACACGAAGACCGCCGCCACCGGCCGTTCGTTGTGCAAGCTGAAGCCGACGTCAAAGAGCTTGGGCCGGGCCAGGGCCAAGACGATCGCCACGATCAGAAGGACGCGCAGGATGAGCAGGAGCAGGTGCCGCAGCCGCAGCTTGCGCTGATTGGTGCGGTGCCGCTGCAGGAGAAACCGAAACGCCGGAAACAACAACGTTTTCGGCTTCTGCCGCATGATCAGGTGCAGCAGAATGGGAATACCGGCCAACAGCAGGCCGCCCAGAAGGACTGGAAAAACAAAGGTCATGATTAGATTAGACTAGCTAGTCGCCAAAATGCCCAGACAACCCTTTCCCCAGCAAAGCCGTTGCCACTCCATTATCGTCCCAAATGGCGTCGCCATTCACCAGAGGAATCTGTTCGACAAGGGCCTAG
>CAZFGM010000471.1:0-6092 GCA_964518515.1 uncultured Alcaligenaceae bacterium
ATTGACAACCTCCTGGATGTGCTTGTGATAGAGGCGGTTTTTCTCGGGGGTGCAAAACATGGCGACGCCGGCCGGCTCCGGAGTGTTCCAGCCCTGGCCGTCGTCGATGCCCCAGGGATGCACGACGATGAGGGCGGTGTGGCCGGCGACCAGGCGGTTGGGCATTTCGACGATGCCGCGGGCGTTGTAGGAAAAGCGCCAGGCCCGCACTTCCAGGTTGGCCCGGGGTTCGTCCACGATGGCCGGGGCCAGAAACCGCGGCTGCGCGCCGAGCGGTTCGACAAAGCGCGGGTAATCGGCCAGGATGGGCGCCGGCTTTTCCAGCGCCACCAGGCGATTGGGGTAAGATTTGGCCAAGGGTTGTGCGGAGGTAAAAGGCGTCAGCCACAACAAAGCCAATAACGCGCTGTTTGCAGAGCGGAGAACCATAGGAACAACTCCGGGAAGAAAGAAGATAGGATATCCCGTTCCTTTGTCAAAAGAACCGTATGGGAAAACTTCCCCTGAAAAAACATCTCTCACAAGGAGTCCTATCCCGGATTATTTCACCGCAGAGGACGCAGAGCACGCGGAGACAAGAAGTTATAGAACAGAATGACAAACTGTTTTTTTGTAGAAAGGATTCCTGCATTCCTCTGCGTTCTCCGCGTTCTCCGCGGTGAATATTAGGCGATGATCTTGTTGAGCGGGTATTCCACGATCCCGCACGCCCCGGCCTGCTTGAGCTGCGGGATGATGTGGCGGACGATGCTCTCGTCGAGGATGGTGTTGACCGCGAGCCATTTCTCGTCGGAGAGCGAGGAAATCGTGGGATTTTGCAAGGCGGGCAGAATCTTGAGCACGGCGGCCAGGTCCGTTTTTTTCACGTTCATCATCAGGCCGACCTTGCCCTCGGCCGCCATGGCGCCCTGCAGCATGAGCAGCATGTCGTCCATTTTGGACTTCTTCCACGGATCGCGGTAGGCCTCGACGTTGGCGATGAAGCGCGTGGTGCTTTGCATGAGCTCGGCGACGATGCGGAGATTGTTGGCCTTGAGCGAGCTGCCCGTTTCGGTGACCTCGACGATGGCGTCGGCCAGGCGCGGCGGCTTGACTTCGGTGGCCCCCCAGCTGAACTCGACGTGGGCTTCGACGCCTTGACGCGCCAGCCAGCGCCGCGTCAGGTTCACCACCTCGGTGGCCACGCGCTTGCCCTGCAAGTCCTTTACCTCCTTTATGGCTGAGTCGTTGGGCACGGCCAGCACCCAGCGCACCGGACGCTTGCTGACCTTGCTGAACACCAGCTCGCCCAGCTCCTTGACGGTGGCGTCGTTTTCCAGAATCCAGTCGTAGCCGGTCAGGCCGCAATCGAGCGAGCCGTCCTGCACGTAGCGCGGCATCTCCTGGGCCCGGATCAGCGTGCCGTGCACCTCCGGGTCGTCGATGACCGGATAGTAACTGCGGCTGGCGAAGGTGATCTTGTAGCCGGCCTTGCGAAATAATTCGCCCGTCGCTTCTTGCAAGCTGCCGGCGGGAATGCCGAGACGGAGTACCTGGTTCATTGCCATTTTTCCTGTCAACAAACGAAAGCCAGGTTAAGCACAACTGGAATGGAAAGCTCTTGGTCTATCTTTTTTTACGAAAAGGAGCGAAAGGCGTTTAGAGCGGCGCTCAAGAAAGGATGCCGACATCGTCCAGGTTGTTGGCGGCAATCGCGGCATCAAGCCATTCCCGAAGACGCTCCAGGTCGGCGTTGGCTTGAATGGCAGCCACAATGGCGGGAGAAATACTGACAAATCGTTTCCGCAAGATGTGAAGCAACGATTCTTGCAGGCCTTCTTTTTTGCCTTCTTTTTTGCCGCGGTCGATCAGTACATCCGCCATTGTCCGGTGCATGGTTTTGACCTCCTGCCGAAGTTCATCGGAATGAATTGAACTCTCGATTATTTGTTGTAAGTCGGAAATCTCGTGAGGCTGACGTTCATGATACACCAAAGCATGAATATAGGAAAGCAGTTCCAGCCAACGCAGCCGCTGGTTTCGCGGCATGGCCTGAAGGTGCTGGATCACCTGATGAAGATTTCCTTGAAGCGGGCGGTTTGGTCGCCGCGGTGCCGCAGCAGCCGCAGGATTTGACCAAAAAAGCCCCCTTTTTTCTCCAATATATCCCCGGCGACCGTTTCCAGGTTGACAAACAACGGCTGCAAAGCCGGCGTCACTGAAGTGAAGAGATCTCCCCTTTCGATGAGGTCCACCAGTCTTCCAAGACCCTTCCACTTGCGCGTGCCGGTATAGAAAACCACCGGCAGCACCGGTTGCAGGCGGAGATCGGCAAACGAAGCGTGCCGCCTGGACCACTGGCGCATTTGACTCTTGAAGATTTCCACAACGTATTCCAGCACGCGCAACAGCATGAAACGATCCGGCTCGGACTGGTGCTCGATGAGAATGTGTACCAGCAGCTTCCGGCGCGTGCCTTTGCCCTTGGGTGAAATTAGGGGGGCACGCAGCACCACATCCGCCTCGACATGCCGCCAATCGCGCTTGACGAAAGTCGTGCGCAAGACTTGCATGCGCGGGAAATCGATCCATTGGACGACATCGGTTTCCAGAATGGCCAGAAAATCCTGAGCGTTGCCCGGGTTTTCAAGGAGGAGTTTCATGCCATTCTCCTTGAAGCGGCGGATAATCTCACGAATGCGACCGGTCACCATGAGGTATACTCATGAAAGCAAGGTCATTGTTTGAAAACTTGCTCTAAAGGTAAACCATCACTTCATCCCTTCTTTTTCCCGTCTCCCTTCTTCTCGAAAATAATAACGTGCTGCCACGGCAGAATGTTCAGGGTGCCGACGTGCCGCACCTCGGGGTGCTCGGCCATTTCCTTGAGCACCTGTTTTTGCGTCATCTTGTGAACCAGCTTGATCGGCACGTTGGGGTCTTCCAGGCGAAACTCGACGAACACCATCCGGCCGCCGGGTTTCAGGGCCTTGATCATGGCCACCGTCATCTCATAGGGGTGGGAAAATTCGTGATAGACGTCGACCAGGAACACAAGGTCGATGGCGGCGGCGGGCAATTTCGGATCGGTCAGGGTGCCCTTGACCGGCTCGATGTTCTTGATGCCGGTGAACTTCATGCGCTGGCGGATGAGGGCCAGCATTTCCGGCTGGATATCGACGGCGTAGACCTTGCCCTTGGGTCCGACAAGGCGTGCCAGGCGAAAGGTGTAGTAGCCGCTGCCGGCGCCGATGTCGGCGACCATAGCGCCGTTTTTCAACTTGAGGGCCGGCAGCAGCTTGGACGGGGCTTCTTCCTTCTCGCGCGTGGGCCGTTCCAGCCAGCCCGCGCCCTGATGGCCCATGACCTGGGCGATCTCCCGGCCGAGGTAGAACTTGCCGGTGCCGTCGGGATCGTGGTCCTTGCGGTATTCGTAGCGTAGGGCCTTCTTGGCCTCGGGCGCTGGCTGGGAAGACGCCGTGGAAAAGGCCACCAGACCAGACAAGACGACAAGCACGAAACGCATGGTTATACCCCGGAAGATGGCTTCTATTCCCATCGATTCTAGACAGTTTAGGTTCCTTTTGCCAAGACGTTGCTACTTTTTCAGTTTGGAATAGCAGCCTGATTGACGCGAGCCGGCAGAACGGAAAAAGTGCCCAGCACGTTTACGGACTTGCGTCCCCAATCACAGGCAGGTAGAGTAACGATGGGCCGCCTAGATTGCTGAATGGACCAAGCTATGGTAAGAAACGGCGTTGCGCTGAATGCGCCAGACGTAGGTTGCTTTGACGAGAACCGGAGCAAATTTCCTGCGGAGCAGCTTCTCGCCTACGCGGGACAGCACGTCGCCTGGACCCCGGACGGGACGTGCATCCTGGCCTTCGGGGCCACTAGAGAAGAGGTTGACAACAAGCTTGAATCCATCGGCATCCATTTCAGCCAAGTCGTACACGATTACATCGACCCGCCGCTTGAGTAAGCGCCCATGAAATTTCGGTATCGCTACAAGCTTCTGGCGACCAAGCATCCAGTCGTGTCGCTCGCCGGGCGGATGGTTCGTCCTCGTCCCCTCATCGCCGTCACGTTGATCGGTCCAGCCGGGACGATCGTTGAAACAGCACATCTTGACCCCGGATCGGATGATACTGTATTCCCGGTCTACTTGGCCGCGAAGATTGGCGTCGATCTCACCGCTGCGCCTCAAGGAGAGGCAGCCGGTGTGGGGAATTTGGTCGTCCCTCTTCGCTACGCGCAGGCGACGTTGCGCTTGGCCAGTGGCCAGGAGCGGTGCGAATGGCAAGCCTGGGTGGCCTCCACCGAAGCTCCGCTCAAGCGCCCGTTGCTGGGCTTTGCCGGCTTTATGCAGTTCTTCACGGCCACATTTCACGGCGACCAAGAAGAGGTGGAGTTGGCGGTTAATAGTCTTTTCCCAGGTATTTTACTGTAGCTCGCTGCTGTCCACGGTTCGTTAACCGGAGATCCATGTCATGGAAAACAACGACTATCAGCCCATCCCGTTTGCCAAAATAACCTGGGACATCCGCCGCCAGGGACGTTCCTGGGGAAAAAAATCCCATGCTCGTTACCTGTTGACGCCGAAAAAAATCGAATTGATTCAAGGCAAGCTTTTCTGGACCGAGCGGGATCGTCTGATCATGCTGGGACTGCTCCTGGAAAATGTAGGCGTCGATAAGGCGGTCCGGCTTGGCGATCTCGCGGTGTGGCGCGAGGCCATTGCCCACCTCGATGAGCCTCTGGACATGGAAACCGAGGAGGATTGAAGCCTTCCTTGACGCGAGCCGGCAAAGCGGCGACAATCACCAAGGTAAATGTGGAAGGGCAATAGGAATCGGGCCATGTCTGCTACAAGAGCGCCGCCTACTTCGGTTTCCTCGCCGCAAAAACGCCGCGGCCGCCTGATCCTCCTGGTGACCGTGGCCGTGGTTTTGCTCGGTCTCAACCTGGCTGTCTGGGTGCGCTTTCCCGAAAAGGAATTAAGCCCGACTTCGGAATCCGACCCCGAGCCGTCTTTTTCCGGATCCTCGGCCGAGTTGCAGCACACCATCTTCGTGCCCACGCTGCAAAGTCGGATGCCGAAAAACAAGTCCGCGCTGTGGTGCGCGACGCTGCCGCTTGCCTTCCAGCAACTGGAAAAAGACGTGGTCAGGGGCCCGATCGAGCTGGAAGGGGCCGGCGAGGTGTCCCGCGACCTGAGCCGGACGCCGCCGGCCGAGCTGGCAGCCGAGCATTACTACGTCGCCGCCGGGTTCTACAAGGACGGCATCCTCGAGCGCATTCGCCGTGAATTGTCCGCCAGGTTCCCCAAGGCGCCGCTCCCGGGGAAGGATCCTCACCTTTTCAAATTGGCCATGGCGTACGCCTACCTGGAAGTGGCGCTTCTTTACGAGTTTCAGTTCAAAGACAGCGAGGAACCCCTGGCCTTCAAGGACTCGCGCGGCCAGGAAACCCCGGTCCATGCCTTTGGCATCCGAAAATCAGATGCCGATAAAGGGGTGAAGTCTTTCCGAAGTCAGGTCCAGGTGTTGTTTCGAAAGGGTAAGGAATTTGCCGTCGATCTGAGCAGGAATACTCAGCCGTACCAGATCGTGCTGGCCCGCATGGACAGGAAAACGACCCTCCAGGCTACCCTGGAAGACCTGAACAAACGCCTGGCCGAGGGCAAGCCCGATATCCTGGGCGATGCGACAATTCTCCTGGTGCCGAACATGAACTGGCGGGTCGAGCACCGTTTTCGTGAGCTGGAGGGAAAAACAATCCTCAGTCCCGGATTTCGCAAAGATACATTTTTCTCCCTGGTCTCGCAATTCATCCAGTTCAAGATGGATCGCAAGGGAGCCACGATTGCCTCGGGCGCCCGGATCAATGTTGCTTTTAACGGCCACGAAGCCGGGCCGGAGGTGAATTTTATCTTTGACCGGCCGTTTCTCATCGTCCTCAAAAAGCGCGACCGCCGGCAGCCGTTCTTTGTCATGTGGGTGGATAATGCGGAACTTCTGCAACGCTGGTCGCGCAAATGATCAGGAATCTTATCTGCGCCGCGAAGGAACAATGTCCATGAAACGGCGTGGTTTCTCCTTGATCGAGCTAGT
>CAZFGM010000472.1:0-6084 GCA_964518515.1 uncultured Alcaligenaceae bacterium
GCATGTTTCTATTCCTTTAAGCGCCGGTATCTCCGGAAAGCGCGGAAAGGGATTTTCCAGGTAATCACCCAAATCGTTTCGGGAAGGTATCTGGAAATCTTGTATGAAAATCGACCGAAGGAGATTTTTGTCTTTCACGCCATGGACGCTCGCCCCTTCCAAATTCGCCTTCTAAAACGCCGAGGGAAACGTCGATGAGCAACCGCCGGTTAACTTCCCAAAACGATCGCTTCATTCCTCCACCTCCCGGTCCTGAGGAAGGCTACGACGCGATCATTGCCTACTTCCAAAAATACTCGACGACCGAACTGGAAAAAGCGGGTCATCTGATGGAGGCATCCGCGCAAGAAATCCAAGAATTGACCGCTTCGGCGGCCTACCAATACCTGTGTGAGAACGGCTTGCACCTGAAATTGCCCCGCAAACTTTTTAAGCAGCTTAGCCTACTGGCCGCCCGCGAGGACATCCGCGTGGAAGACCTGGTCAAGAGGTGGATCCAGCAAGGCCTCCGAAAAGAAGCCGACCAGTCGATGTCGCGCACAAACTGATCAGTGTTCCCAGCGGCCGGAATAGGACATTCCCTTTGGAGAATATTATGGCCACCGTCACCGATCGCACCGCCCCGGAGCGCTGGGAAAAAGAGAACGCCGCGGCGCCGCCGCGGCCGGAGCCGCCGACCACGGTTAGCAGCGTGCCCATCGAGGCGCTGTATACGCCGGACAGCCTCGACGGCTTCGATTACGACGCCGACCTGGGTTATCCGGGGCAATATCCGTTCACGCGCGGCGTGCACGCCTCGATGTATCGCAGCCGGCTGTGGACCATGCGGCAGTTCGCCGGCTTCGGCACGGCCCGGCAGACCAACGCCCGCTTCAAGTTCCTGCTCGGCAAGGGGCAGACCGGCCTGAGCACCGCCTTCGATCTGCCCACGCTCATGGGCCTGGACAGCGACGATCCGCGCGCCCTTGGCGAGGTCGGCCGCCTCGGCGTCGCCGTCGCCTCCCTCGACGACATGCGCCAGCTCTTCGACGGCATCGACCTGGCAAAGGTGTCCGTGTCCATGACCATCAACGCCCCGGCCCTGGTCGTCATGGCCTTCTTCCTGGCCAATGCCCAGGACCAGGGCGTCTCCTGGAAGCACTTGCGCGGCACCATCCAGAACGACATCTTGAAAGAGTTTCACGCCCAGAACGAGTTCGTCTTTCCCCCCGTGCCCCATGTCCGGCTGGTGTGCGACCTCATCGAGTTCTGCACGCGCCAGGTGCCGCAGTGGAACACCGTGTCGATCAGCGGCTACCACATTCGCGAGGCCGGCTCGACCGCGGCCCAGGAGCTCGCCTTCACCCTGGCCGACGGATTCCACTACGTGGACATGTGTCTGAAACGCGGCTTGGAGATCGATGCCTTCGCCCCGCGGCTGAGCTTCTTTTTCAACGCCCACAACGACATCTTCGAGGAAATCGCCAAGTACCGGGCCGCGCGGGTCTTGTGGGCCGACGCCATGCGCCACAAATACGGCGCGGCCAAGGAAACTTCGTGGAAGCTGCGCTTCCACTGCCAGACGGCCGGCTGCTCGCTGCAAGACAAGCAGCCCCAGGTCAACCTGATTCGCGTGGCCTATCAGGCCCTGGCCGGCGTCCTGGGCGGCTGCCAGTCGCTGCACACCAACAGCATGGACGAAACCCTGGCCCTGCCGTCCGAGCATGCCGTCACCCTCGCCCTGCGCACCCAGCAGGTATTGGCTCACGAGACCGGCGTGACCAACACGGTCGATCCGCTGGGCGGCAGCTATTTCGTCGAGGCCCTGACCCGGCAAATGCAGCAAGAGGCGCGGCACTATTTCGAGCGCATCGAGCAGCAGGGGGGCATGATCGCCGCCCTGGAAGCCGGCTTCTTCCGCCGCGAGATCGCCGACGCCGCCTTCGTCTACCAGCGCGACGTGGACGCCAAACGGAAACTGCTGGTCGGCGTCAACGCCTTCCAGGAAGCGGAGGAAAAACCCATCGACATCCTCACCATCGACGATACGGTGGAGAAAGAGCAGGTGGCCGGCTTGCACAGGATCAAGGCGCGGCGCGACAACGAAACGGTGCGCCGGCTGCTAGCCGAGATTCGCCGCCAGGCCGCCACCGCGCAGAACCTGATGCCCGTCACGATCGACGCCGCCCGCGCCCGCTGCACCGTCGGCGAAATCATGAATGCCCTGGCGGATGTGTTCGGCCGCTACGACGGAGTGGCGAAGTGGTAGAATGCCGAAATCGCGATGAAAAGAGCACAAGGCCAGTTTGTGGATGGGCTCAAGCGGACAAAAACCAAAAGCCAGCGCAGGCGCTGGCTTGGGGAAAACCGCCAGATTTACGAAGAGGATACCCAGCATGGAGAACTGGAAAAATACAACCGCAGGGGGAAACATGAAGGTTCCGTGGATCCCGAAACCGGTGAGATAACCAAAGGACCGGTCAAGGTCGTTCCCTCGAGGTGTAATCTAATGACGATGATGGATTTGATCAAGTTGGGGATCGTTGCCACGCATGCCCAGGCGGAAAAAATGGCCGCTGACCTGATCGATTGTTGGCACAACGATCAAATCCCCGGAGAACTTCAGGATATCCTGGGCTTGACGCCCCGAGAATACCAGGCCTGGACCACCGGAGGCGTTTCTTTATTAACCATTGCCCGCTGGCAGCAAACGAGTCATCCCGCCCTGGACCCCAGCAAACCCTGGTTCAAATTAAGCGGGCGTCCGGGTCGGGAAACCGTTGGCTATTTAAAGGACAAAAACGGACTCCGGAAGAAACTGCAGCGCAAGCAAATTGCCAAGCTAAGGTCCGAACCCATTATCGTTTCCCGCGTTGATAGACGGTAGAGGGCTTTTTATGGGCTCCGCGACGCAGTCGAGGTTGTGGCCCGCTGAGGGCGTGGTTACGAGCTCATCCGACCATTTCTTTTCCCGCTTTCGCCCGTTTCCCGCGATAAGTATCAAGCGGATTAAAGCTGCCGGAATAGGCTGCCGATGAGAGAAGATGTGGAGCACCAGGCAGTGCCGGTAGGCGGATGACTCGGCCTATCATTGGGTTCCGCAACCATGCCGAGGCGATCGTGTGGTCAAACCTCCTTTTGTGCACTGCCTTGTCGCTGGCACAAAACGGCACAACGCCGGTTGCATCCTTTCCCCCACCCCCCGCGCGCTGTTCTTGTCCCATTATTTGGTTCCAGCCCTGGACAACGAAAGATTTGCAAAAAAAGCCGTTTGAGCCAGTTTCCACGTTGTGCGGCTTCCAGCGCCTTCTCTGGTGCCCCAAGGAGGAAAAGAAGGACCAGAACGAAACCGAACAAGACAAGAAGGAAGAAGATCCCAAGACACTGACGCCCCTCATGCAGATACTCCAGTGTTACCGGCCCGGCCAATACGAACGCATGCAGCACCGGGGTGACAACTTCTACGGCTGGATTCAGCAAGGGTTCACCGCCAATTTCGATAGTCCGCGCGACCGCATCAACTTCGGCACCAACTTCAACTGGCGCTCCAACGATTATCGCTTGAACCAATTTTACCTGGTGTACGAGAACACCTTGGAGCACGAAGACAAGCCGAATATCGGCTATCGCCTGGACTTCGTCGCCGGTCATGACGCGCCGTTCCTGGTCGCCAACGGTCTATTGGATAGGTTCACCGGGTTGGACGCCACGTCGGGGTTCGGCGCGGCCGGCCCCGCCAGGTTCCGCCAGATGAACCGCATCGGCATCGACCTGCCCCAATTCTTCGTGGAGGGGCATTTCCCGCATTTGATCACCGAGAAGGGGATCGACATCCGACTCGGCAGATTTTACACGTTGATGGGACGCGAGGTGTACCCGGGCAAGGATACCGATTTTTACTCGCGCACCTTCGAAAACATCGTGGGCACGGCGTACACCCACACCGGCATCCTGACCACGATTCACGCCACGGACACGCTCGACCTGGCCCTGGGTGTAGTTCGCGGCTGGGACGTGTTCGACGACAACAACGACTTGCCAAGCTATCACAACGCCATTATCTGGAACTCCTGTGACAAGCGCGTCAATTGGACAACCACGATCACCACGGGGCCGGAGCAGGCTGGTAACAACGGCAACTACCGGACGGTGATCACCAGCTACCTCACAGCCACCTTCGGCGGCTGTAACGAATGGCGCCTGGCCACCGGCGGTCTTTATGGCTTGGAAGCGAATGCCGTCACGGGCGCCGGAAGACGAAATGACGCCGAATGGTACGACTACTCCGTGCACCTGTTTTACACCGTCGATCCCCGACTGCTCGTGGGTCTGCGGACGGAGTGGTTCCGCGATGACGACGGCAGCCGCACGGCGGTGTTTCAACGTCCGGGTTTCGCCGCCAGCTTTTACAACGCGACGCTTGGCGTCACCTGCAAGCCCTGCCGGAATCTACGCATCCGGCCGGAATTGCGCTTGGACTGGACGCCCGACGCCCGGCCCTTCAACGACCAGCGCGACCGGGTTCAAGCCACGGCCGCGTTGGACGTGATCTGGGAATTCTGATGCTTGTTTTATTTCTCAATCGGAGCCTTTTCCCATTCATTTCGATTTTTTAGGATTTCAGGCATTAGAAAATCATCAAGTTGAGAATCACTCAGTTGCCCTCTCCCATCAGCGGACCAGCCAGCGATCGGCTTGGCTTGTTGAAGTGTTAAACAAAATGCTTCTCTCATATGCTTGATAATATCAAGTTTGTGGGGTTCCTTGGTGTTAAAAAAATTGACAACCGCGCGCAACATTTGCGAAGGGGGATTTCCCCTCCGGGCCATGTTCCTCAAATTAGTAATCATTTTTTCATGGAAACCTGGCATGTGGTTGCCTCCGAGAAAATCACTTCGTGAAAATCACATTAACGCGGGAATAGCTACCGGGTGATCCCATGGATTGCACCACCCGCACATTGGAAAAAGCCCAATCCCGTGCCCGCATGGCTGTGTAAGTTTGTTTGGCCGCTTCTTCAAGGCTGGCTCCTTTTGCCGTTAGGTCATTTACGGTGGCCAAATTGACTCCATAGGTCCAGTTTCCTTGGATACCGTTAACGGCTGAACCAAAGTGCTGCATCATTGTATCGAACATCCATTTCCCAGGGCAACCTGTGCCATCCTTGGGAAGGTTCTCAATGATGAATGACAACTCTCCACCACTGACAAGTTCACCAATGATAAAGTTGCCCGCCTTTATCTTATTCCTTAATTCAAATTCCGCAGCCGTAGAGGTCCTTATTTCCGGATCACAATCCATAGCGCTTTGGGGCGAACCAATGGGTCCTTTTGAAGTGTTAGGCACAACATCCCCTGTTCGCAGGCTCGGTTCAGATGGGCAATCCACTGTTAATAATATAGCGGCCGAGCAGCCGTGTTTGCTTGTAATTGGAAAAAAAGAGGCGGCTTCCAGTCCCGGCTCCTCGGTAACTTCTTCGGGTGCTTTGGGGAAGCCAGGGCGGGATGCCCCGAACGGCCCCCAGCTTGATCCGTCTTTGGCATTTTTCCGCCCCATAGTCGAATTTTATTCCACGCCTATAATGGGGGTTTGTGTAGCCTAATTCCGGGCCCCCCGGCCCGGAAACGGGGGACCCAACTTTGGGGCGCAGGTTTTTCCCTCACTTGGCGAGGGGCGAACCAGAGCACTTTCAAGCTCTAGCCCGTCAGCTAACCTCGTCGGCAGGCCGCGGCACGGTGCCGGGGCCACATTGAAAGGGCACACCCGTCTGCCTTCCGACGAAGAGCCCCTCTCGGTTTTTCTTCCCTCGGGAACCTCCATGTCCACGACGGAAACCTCCGGCGGTGGCGCGGGCCTGGTGAAGGCCGCGCGCATTATCATCGTCGGCAGCGTGATGTTCACGTTCATCTCGTACTGGCGGACGGCGGCCGTCGTCCTGTGCGACCTGGCCAGCACCGCCTACTACATCGGCGGCATCGTCGAGCAAGCCATCGGCCCGGCGGCGCCGTGGTTCATTCTGGCGGTCATGGTTTTCAGCTACGCCGTGCGCTCGGTGTACATCGAAAGCTGCTCGCTGTTCATCCGCGGCGGCGTCTACCGCGTGGT
>CAZFGM010000473.1:0-6069 GCA_964518515.1 uncultured Alcaligenaceae bacterium
ATGTGGCCCCGGAAGACCAAATGGTTCGAAATACTCTTACCTATCAAAACCCGGGGGGAGGGTAAACATGGCGACTAGAACCTACACGGTGATTTATGCAACCGCGAAGGAGGGAGGGTATTACGCCCACATACCGGCTTTGGAATTAACCACCGAAGGCGAGACCTTGGAACAGGCCCGGGAAATGGCCCGCGACGCCATCGAAAACACCCTCGCTTGTTTGAAGGACCTGAATCTTCCGCTTCCTGTGGAAGTGGACACGGAGCAGGTCGGGGTTGACGCATGAAGCTTCCCGCCTTGAAACCCGCGGAGGTGATTCGGGTGCTGGAACGGAATGGCTTTCGGCTGTTGCGCTCGACGAAACATCGAACCTATACGGATGATGGTGATTCACCCCATCTCGTCAGGGTTCCCTTTCACAACCGGGACCTCAAACCAAAAACGTTGCAGTCCATCATTCGCCAGGCAGGTTGGACAGAAGAGGAGTTTTTGCAAAGGATGTAGAGCCCTGAAACAGTCAATTCCACCGAGGTCTTCCCGCCAACCTCACGGATTAATGTCTAAGAAGCATCCATGCCCACCGTATACGAAGGCACCTTCGCCACCCCCTCCGGCCGCTTCGCCCTGGTGGCGGCGCGGTTCAACCAGTTCATCGTGGACCAGCTCGTCGCCGGCGCCCTTGACGGCCTCAAGCGCCACGGCGTCGCCGATGACGCCATCGACCTGGTCTGGGTTCCCGGCTCGCTGGAGATTCCGCCGCTGGCCCAGCGCCTGGCGGCGAGCCAGAAATACGCCGCCGTCATCACCCTGGGCGCCGTTATACGCGGCGAGACCGGCCACTACGATCATGTTGCCAGTGGAGCGGCCAGCGGGGTCGCCCAGGCGGCCCTGACCACCGGGGTGCCGGTCATCTTCGGTATCCTTACCTGCGATACGGTGGAGCAAGCCATCAACCGCGCGGGAGGCAAGTCGGGCAACAAGGGTTTCGATGCGGCCCTGGCGGCGATCGAGATGGTGAATCTGCTCGGGAAATTGCCAGGATGATCTCCTTGGCACCCTCTTCTGTTACAATAACGCCGGAAAACTATTTGGCCAGCGACGCCCTGGTGGCGGAGCTGACTGCGCAACATAGGTTAATGGCAGTGGGATAGGTCAAAAGCCAGGAGTCTCAAAACGTTTTGCGACTCTTGCCAAGGTCCCCTTTTTCAGACAGGACCGCCGGCCCGAAATCGGCATGGGCGAGCAGCCGCCAGATTTCCCTGCGCGCCTTTGTTCGCATGTCCCTGGTTCGTGGGCTGGCGGGGACGGCGGGCGGAATCCACGAAACGGGGGCACAGGCCATCCAGAGGCCGAGGAAATTGGCCTTGGCCAGGATTTCCACCAGGGCCAGGTCGCTGTCCGATTGCAGGGGAATGCGGGAAAAAATCGACCGGCGGCACAGGGCGAAGGCGCATTCCGGATCGGGTACGCGGACGCCGAAGATCCAGCGGGCCAGGCAGCGGCGGGCGTAGCCGGCGGGGCCGAGCCAGCAGTCGCGCGGCTCGGGTGTCACGCCGAATACCACGCGGAACACCAGGCCGCGCAGCCGGTCGAGCCATTGCCGCCATAGCGGCGCCGGCCGCCATACGCGATAGCCGACTACCAGATCCACCTGGTCGATGGCCTCCAGCAGTTTCTTCAGATCGGCCGGTCGATACTGTTTGTTGGCCAGGGAATAGGCCAGGAGGGGGTGGCCAGCGGCGGCGAAGCCGGTGCCCAACGCCGCCCCCAGGCCCCGGTGCTGCGGATGGTGGAACACGCGTACTTGGGAATGCTGGCCCGCCACGGCATCGGCTTGCGCACATGTGCCATCGCTGCTGCCGTCATTCACGAGGAGGATTTCATAGGGGCGCTGCAACTCGCCAAGGAATTGCAGCCAACTTTGGACCGCTTCCTCGAGATCGCCGCCCGCGTCGTGCGCGACCAGCACGACGCTGACCGGGGCGGAGGCAATGGGTTCGCGCTTGGTGGGTTCCATGGGGTGGTGAGTGGTGAGTAGGTGGTGAGTGGTTAGGAAAATCACCACTCCGGGCAAAAATATGACCCTGTTGGGCCCGGGTTGCTTTCCAACTTCCAATACCATTATTCACTTCAAGGTCGGTTCAGAAATTCGCTTGCATGAAGAGGAGCAAGAGTAAGAGTACGATTAGTCTCTATTTTTCCAACTTCTCCGCACGGCGCGGAGAAGATTTTGGTTTCAAGCTGCTTGAGTGTAGTCCTCACGCTCCGCGTGAGGATTCTCGTCACGCGGAGCGTGACGACTACACTGCGGCTCAGCCGCGTTAGGATTAGGAAGAAGATCAAGAGCAAGATTAAGAGTAAGAAGCGGCAGCCGCCGAATCTTACTCTTTATCTTGCTCCTAATCCTATTCCTAATCTTCCTCTTACTCCTGCTCATTCTCTTCTGTTGAGCAAGCATTACCTCTGCTGCACCGTCAGGGTATAGGTTCCCGTCTTGCCGCCCGCGTAGGAAGTGACGATGAGCCGGTAGGTGTCGGTCCGCGTGGCGCGGAACACCAGGCGGGCCTGGAGGTTGCCGCCGCCGTCGTCGTCTTCGGCCACCTGCTCGAACGAGGAATCTTCCACGCGCAGGAACGGGTCGAAATCGCTGCTTTTCAGGTCAATCTGGTAGGTCCTGCCCTGGACCATGCGCAGCGTGTGCACCTTGCTGAAGGAGTTGGTGCGGACGCGGTCCTTGCCGTCGTCGTTAGTCAAGCGCGAGCGGACGTTGAGGATTTCCTCGCCGCCGGCGCCGGGGGGTGGATTCTGGATCTGTCCCTGGCGGAGCTTGCGGGCGGTGGCGTAATCCTGCTGTTCCCGATCGCGTCGGCCGAGGGCGCGCCAGAAATCGGCCCGCGTTTCATAAAATACCGGTTCGTTCGGCTCGAGGTTGATGGCGGCATTGTGATAGCGGAGTGCCTCGTCGTTGTCGCCCACGTTGTTCAGGGCGATGCCGATCTGGCTGAGCGTGCGGGCGCGGTTATAGTTGTTGAGATTGTCGGTGGCCTCCAGCTTTCGCAGCACGGCCAAGGCTTTGCGATTGAAGGAATTGTCGTCCTTGTAAGCGCCGGTATTGTTGAACACCAGGGTCAAGGTGAGGATGGCGTCCGGATCGGTCGAGCCGACGAGCTGGACGTATTTTTCGGCGTCCCACTTGGCACTGTCGAGCATGCGCATGCCGTCGGCGAAGGCCAGGCCGCCGTCGCGGCGATTCTTGAACCAGTAATTGGTGAAGCCGTCGCCGCGGACGCGGTAGGCGTCGGCCAGGTTCGGGGCCAGCTTGACGGCCTCGTTGCACCTGTCCACGCCGTTCTTGAAATCTTCCTTGTTGTAAATGAGGTGGCGGGCTTCGCGGACCAGGTTGGTGGCCCGCTGAAAATCCGCGCGGATTTTTTGCTCGCGGGCATCCGGCTCGATCCAGCGGCGGATGTTCAGGGCGGTCCGGTCGAACTTGATCGGCACCTTGCCTTCCAGGCCGTGATGGACCAGGAGCTCCCACAAGCAATCGACGCGGACGCCGTGGGGAATGTTCTTGACCTCATTGAAGGAGCCCTTGCCGCTGGGCCGGACGCTGTTGTGCACGGCCACCACGTGGCCGTTGGGCAAGTACACCGGCGAGCCGCTGAAGCCCGGCCAGGTGGCCATGGTGTACTGCACGAACTGCAGCTCGCTATCCCCGCCGCTGGCGCTGAGGCGGAAATCGGTGATGCGGCTAATGACGCCGTCGTGGAAAGTGGCGGCGGCCTTTTCCCCCTGCCCGGGCCACCACTTGAAGTCGTGCCCCGGAAAGCCCAGAATGGCCGCCGGCTGGGCGAACAAATCTTTCAACTCCTCGGGCGTGGCCATGGGCAACTCGACCGGCAGCTCCGGCCCCCCCGCCGCCAACTGCAAGACCGCCAGGTCCGGGCTGCGCGTATTGATCGGCCCGTCACGCGGGTCCATCGAGCGCAGCGACTTGCTGGCATCCCCGCCCAGGTAACGTTGCACGCCGGGATGGTACCAGACCCGCTCCACGTTGTAGACCTGGGAGGTGCCGCTGGGAACGGCGATCATCTTGCCGGCGCGGTGCATGATGTCGGCGACGTGAGCGTTGGTCGCCAGCAGGCGATGTTCGCGGGAAATCACCCAGGCGGTACCATGCCCGGTCTTGGGGGCGCCGACCAGGGCCACGCCCTTGACTAAGGCACGCGTCATTTTGCCCAGACCCAGGCGCGCATCCGCACTGGGTGACGCCCAGACCGGCAACGCCTTGGTGTCCGGCGTCAGGCCCAGGTCCTTGGCCACCGGGTCCTTCGGTTGCGCCCCGGCGAAGGGAATCGACGCCAGGGAAAATACCAAGGCGAGTTTGGCGAAAAAGAGGAACCGTTTCATGGCGAACTCCTAGATGGGGGACCACTTCTCCAACTTGAAAATATAGCGGATTTTTTCCAGGGAACAGAAAAAAATCGGCAATTCTTGAAAAACCTGCCTGATGCCGGTCCATTTGTAAGGTGGTCTTGTCTGTGGTCCGTTGTTCAGCTTGGTTTAAGGGATGACGGAAAATTGATCGAGTCGCTACGAAAAAAGAGATTTTTTCTCAGCGGCCCAGGTTGACAATACGGTTGTTACCTGAAGATTCAGGCCAAGAGAAGGAAGGACGAAACGCAGCGCTTAGACCCGCCTAGACCGGGCTAGACCAGGCCCTCCGGCATCGTGCTCACCGAATGCGGGCGGGGGGATGCGACTGCGGAAAAAGCGATTGGGGTTTTGCCGAAGTCCCCGGCATCCTTTATAATACCCACCAGCAAACTCCAGGAGACCCCCTTCGGATATTCTTCCTTCCCCTGAGCTTGATTTGAGCAAGCAACAGAAAAATAAATAAATAAATGGGACAGGGAAAAACAGTCATTCCTTCGGCTGCTACCCGAGTTAATGAAAACCCACCCCAATCTCTACGTTGCCGTTCACGAAGGGAATGTCGTGGAAAGCGGCCGGAGAATGAGCATTATGGCAAAAAACCACCCTTCGGCGAACGAAGGAGCCGCCGGCGAAATCGTGGTGTTCATCCTGCGCAAGCCTTCCACCTGCGGCGACTGCGGGGAGGAACTGTGGAAAGGGAACATAATCCGCCTCGAGGCAGGCAAGGCTCTTTGTCTGGGCTGCGCCGACCTGGATCATCTGGAATACCTGCCGCGCGGCGACGCCGCGGTCACCCGGCGGGCCGGCAAATATTCGAAACTGCGGGCCGTGGTGGTGCGCTGGTCGCAGACCCGCAAGCGCTACGAGCGCCAGGGCATTCTGGCCGAGGCGGAGGCCATCGAGCGGGCGGAACAGGAATCCCTGGCCGACGCCGACTTTCGCGAGTGGCAACGGCAGCGCCGCGCCGAGCGCGCCGAGGAAGGCGACCGGGAATACGAAGCGGCGTTCGCCGCCGCCGTCCGGGCCCAGTATCCCGGCTGTCCCGCCGGCGCGGAAACGCGCATCGCGGCCCACGCCTGCCGCCGCTCCAGCGGCCGGGTCGGCCGCACCGCCGCCGCCAAGGAATTGGACCCCCAGGCCCTGCGCCTGGCCGTCCTCGCCCACATCCGCCACGTCCACACCCCGTACGACGAGCACCTCGCCCGAACGGGCGATCGCCAGCTAGCTCGCGAAACGGTCCACCATCAGGTGCAGGCCATCCTGCGGCAATGGGAGCGGAGTGAGAAGGAAACCGATACGGGAAGGTGAGCTTGGAGGAGACTGAGGCGAACAACCAGAATTTACCTCAGCTTGGAACCATCGGTTATAATGAATCGCTAAAGGAGACTTTCATGACCAGCGAATACAAGTATCTGAAACCCAAGCCGGGATCGAATTATCGCCAGCTTTTTGTCGGCCGGATCAAGGCCGAGGTCCTGTTACCGCGAAACGGTGGGCCTCGAGCCGCTGTCGCCGGAGGAAGTGGCCCGTGAATACAACCTCCCCGTGGAAGCCGTTTTAGAAGCCATCGATTATTGCGTGAAGAACAAGGAACTGCTCGACGCCGAGCGGGCCCGGGAAGAAGCTTGGATC
>CAZFGM010000474.1:0-6047 GCA_964518515.1 uncultured Alcaligenaceae bacterium
AGCGGGCACGACCATAGCCAAACCGCCGCCCCGGGATTGTTGGGCAAAAACAACCATGGTTAACTGTTGATAGGTTTTCTGAAATTCCATAACCCCTGCCTCTCTTTTTGGACTACAATCGGGGCCAGTGACCGCCATATCCGTCCCACTCACAGGAGCCTGTCATGAAATTCCACGCGGTCGTGTGCTTGGTGCTGGTCGGTTCCTTGGGTCTGGCCGGTTCCGGAAGGACCCAGGAATCCGATTGCGAAGGCAAGCTCGGCATCCTCATCAAAGCGTTGAAAGATCCCGATCGCAACATTCGCCGCAAGGCGGCGGAGGTGCTGGCCGAGATTGGGCGGCGAGCCGGCAAGGTCGTCGTCCTGCCCCTCATCGAGGCCCTGGGCGATAAAGACCGCCAGGTCCGTGGAATGGCGGCCTACGCCCTGGCGCAAATGGGCCCCGACGCCGTGGTGGCCGTGCCCTCCTTGAAAGACACGCTCAAGGATCGCGATTTCAAAGTCCGCCTCAATGCCGCCATCGCCCTGTTCAACATCGATCGCCAGGTCAAACTGGCCCTGCCGGTGTTCCTGGAAGGGCTCAAGCACGAGGATGAGGGTATTCGCGGCCAATCGGCGGTGTCGGTCGGCGTGCTCGGGCCGCGCGCCCGCGTGGCGGTGCCCGCCTTGATCGACCTGCTCAAGGACGAGGAGGCCGAGCTGCGCGTGCAGGCGGCGCGGTCCCTGGCGAAAATCGCCCGCGACAACGGCCGCACCTTGCCCGCCCTGCTGGCCGCACTCAAGGACAAGGAACCGGAAGTCAAGGGCATGGCGGCCGCCGCCCTGGGACGCCTTGGGAAATTCGTCCAGCCCCCCGTGGCCGCCTTGCGGGACATCTTGCTAAAAGAAACCGATGCCAAGGTGCAGATGGGTGTCCTGTACGCGCTTTCCGAGTTCGGCGCCGAAGCAGCCCCGGCCGCCAAGGGAGTGCTGCAAGCGCTCAAGTCCACCGATACCCAGGTGCGCGGCATTGCCGCCGAAACCTTCCATTACATCGGCCCGCTGGCCAAGGAGGCCGTGCCGGTGCTGCACAAGGTTTTGCTCGAGGACAAGGAGCTCAAGGTCCGCATGGGGGCCTTGCGCAGCCTGGGCGCCATGGGTTCAGACGCCCGCGTCGCCCTGCCGGCCGTGAAGGACCTCCTCAAGCACCGGCATCGCGGCGTGCGCGTCGAAGCCGCCTTCGCCCACTGGAAAATCACCGGCCAGGTCAAAGAGGCCCTGCCGCTGTTGCTGGCTGGCCTGGCCCATGACGAGGAGGAGGTCCGCGAATACGCCGCCCAGCACCTGGGCCGCATGGGTCCCGCCGCCCGCGCCGCCGAGGCCGCCCTGCGCAAGGCCCTCAAGGACGACAACGAAAGCGTCCGGGCCGCCGTCCTGGGCGCCCTGGCCCGCATCACCGTCTCCTGCGTGCCCGCCGCCGTCGAGGCCCTGCGCGACGAGCAGGCCGAGGTGCGTCTGGCCGCCGCCCTTGCCGTGAAGGAAATCGGGCCCGCCGCCAAGGACGCCTGCCCCGCCTTGATCGAGGCTTTGAAGGATGCCAAGGAAGAGGTTCGCCTGGCCGCCGTTCTGGCCCTGGGGGCGCTCGAGCGCGAAGCCAAGGACGCCGTGCCTCACCTGACCGGTTTCCTCAAACCCGAACGCCCGGAATGGGCCCGCCCCGCCACCCTGGCCCTGGGCATGATCGGCCCCGAAGCCAAAGCCGCCGTCCCGCAATTGCTGAAATTGGCTCAGGACGAAGACGACGACCTGCGCCGTAGCGCTTTATCCACCTTGGCGGATATCGGCCCCGGCGCCAGCGACGCCCTGCCCCTGGTTCGCAAGGCCCTCAAGGACGATTACGGTCCGATTCGCTGCATGGCCGCCCAGGCGGTGTGGAAAATCGAGGGGCACGTCAAATCCGCCCTGCCCGTGCTGCTGGCCGACCTCAAAGATCCGGAGGACTTTATCCGCGCCGAGGCGTCGTTTTGTCTGGGCCTGATGGGCCCCGACGCCAAGGCCGCCGCCGCCAGTATTCGCCCCTCGCTGAAAGACCCCCATACCAAGGTGCGTTTCCTTGTCGCCTATTGCCTGGTGCAAATTGACCGCCAGGACAAGGAGGCCGCCCCCGTATTTCTCGATGGCCTGCGAAAAATCGGCCTGCCCAAAGTCCACCCGGAAACCCGCGTCAAGATTCTGCGGGTGCTCGGCGAAATGGCGTCCACAGACAAGACCCTGGTTCCGGTGCTGCACAATTATCTCCACGAGGAACCGCACCGAGTCTTAGTGGACCTGGAAGACCTCTTGAAAAAATTGAAATGACCATTGGTATTGGTGCGCGGAGTTTTGGGCATCAATTTGATTCGAGTCACTGCCAAACCGACAGTTTCGAGACAGAGGCAAAGGGCAAACTGGCAGCTTTCTTACCATTCGCTTTTTTTGAATTGCCATAACTCCTTATATAATCAATTCTTGAGTTTCATCATACCGCAGGCACATGATTTGCACTACCCGAAGGGAAACTGTTTCCATTGCCAGAAGGAGAAGCCATGAAGGTCAAACCCCTGGGCGACCGCATCGTCGTTCGCCGCTTCGAGTCCGAGGAAAAAACCGCCGGCGGCATCGTTCTGCCCGACACCGCCAAGCAAAAGCCGCAGAAGGGCAAGGTCCTGGCCGTCGGCAACGGCAAGCTCCTGAAAGACGGCAGCCGCAAACCCCTCCAGGTCAAGGAAGGCGACACCATCCTCTTCACCGCCTGGGCCGGCGACGAATACAAAGAAGGCAAAACCCGCGATACCATCCTGCTCATGCGCGAGGAAGACGTGCTGGCGGTGATTGAAGAGTAGTGCCCACCCTCGGACTGATGTCGCTACAATGCAGGAGGAGAAAAAAATATTGGAGAGGGGAATGCACCAAAGGAGAAAAAAGTGGGAAGGTTCAAAGTCGAAGTGGATTTGGCCAATAACGAGGACGTGACCCTTGCCCACCGTGGGCTTTTGGACGCCGACAAGGTCCGGCGACTGAAAATCTTCGGCGTGGTTGATTCCGGCGCTACGCGTTTGGTCTTGCCTCAGGATGCGGTCAAAAAGTTGGGCCTGGAGAGCACCGGCAAAGTGAAGTGCACCTACGCCAACGGCAGCACCGCCAAGCGCCCGCGGGTGGAGGGAGTCTACCTGGAGTTGCTCGGCCGGCATGGCGTCTTCACCGCCGCGGTCGAGCCGAAACGCGATACCGCTCTTATCGGCGCCATCGTGCTGGAAGACCTGGATTTCCTGGTGGATTGCAGCAAGCAACGGCTTTATCCGCGCGATCCCGATTTCGTGGTCAGCGAGATTGAGTGACGTTTTTTGGGGCCAGTAGGTATTCTCCGGGAGCCCGCAGCGCAAGCAAGGACTCAAAGTGAGCCCGCAGCGCAAGCAAGGGAGGGCTCGAGGCAGGGTAGCGGCATGAACAATCAACTGCGGGAATCCAGGGCGGCCTGGATCCAAGACTACATAAAGAAGGAGGTCCGCACCCAACTCCGGCGGGCGGCCATGGCACGAACCCGCGAAGATTTCATTAATCGGCTGGTGGAAGTGCTCCTTCCGGCGCTTGCCCATCACTATCGGATCATGCTCGGCGTGCTGAATGATCGCACCGATCAAGTGGCCAAGTGGCAGGAGCACGAGGAAGACTTCGTGGATCAATTCCGCGTAAGAATACTGGAACGCACAAGGGCAAAAGGTTTGGACAGAAGAGCAGCCGCGGAAAAGGCGCTGGAAGAGATAATGGATCAGGACGCCGCAGGGCGGCGAAGCGAAACCGCGAAGTTTCAGAAAACTTACAAGCTCAAGAAAGTCGCTCCGCTACCCGACGACGCAGCGGAAGAGTTCATCGCCAAGGTTAGGGAGATCGTGGAGGAGATGTTTCCCAAGGAGTAATTCCGGGTGCTTGGCGGCGAGGTGATGGTAGATGTATGATTTCACCTGCGAGCATTGTGACGGAACCGTAAAGGAGCGGCGCGTGGAGCGCGAGGCACTGCGGCACAAAGGAAATTTTGTCATCCTGGAGGACGTACCCATCGGCGTTTGCCAGAAATGCGGTGCACGCTATTTCGACGCCTCGGTCCTCCGCCGCGTCGCCGAAATTGGGCGGAACCCCGACGCGGCGAACTATCGAGGTTCCGGTTGATCGCTACGCGCCCGCGTGAGGCCGTCTATGATTGGGTCGCAGGACAACTGCCATGAGCCAAAAAACCAAAGCACGCTGGAAAGCCATGCGAACAGCGGAAAGCCGCCAGGTGGAAAAAGTCCTCCGGCAGGAATTCCCTAAAACCGACGCCTACCGCTACAACTCCGCGTCCATTCGTATCCGCATTGTCGATGCGCGTTTCAAAGAAAAATCTAACGAACAGCGCGACGACCTCGTCGAGCCGCTGTTGGAAAAGCTTGACGAGAGCACCCAAGCCGACATCATGAACTTGCTTACCCTTTACCCCGGCGAGACGGAAAAATCAGTTCGCGCGTTTGCCGCGAATGCGGAATTCGAGGACCCGAGTCCGTCGATGCTGTGAGATGGTTTTGCAAGGCTTGCGGCAGCCGCCTTGAAAAGCCCGATAAACAAACGGAAATTTGAGAGCTGAGGCCGTGGAGGTTGTGAGACTGTTATTGAAAGCACCGTGTTCCGATGAACCTTGAACAATACTGGGGCATAGTTGAGAAATCGCGCCCCCGGAGCAACGATCCGGAAACCCATTGCGCTGCGATCACACGCCGGTTGCAACGACTTAGCCCTGCTGAGATCGTTGATTTCGAGCGCAACTTCAGCAGGCTTGTGGATGAAGCGTACCGAGCGGACCTATGGGACGTGGCCTATGCCATCAATGGCGGCTGTTCTGACGATGGCTTCGTCTATTTCCGCTGGTGGTTGGTGATGCAGGGCCGGGATGTCTTTGAGAGGGCCCTGCTCGATCCGGAGTCGTTAGCCGAGATCTCTGGCTGCACCGAGAACCTTGAGCACGAGGGTTACGGCTTGGTGGCCCTTCACGCCTATTGCACTGTGACCGGAGAGGAGGACATCCCCTACGACTTTCACTCAGAACGTGGTGGGCCGGGCCCACGACCAAAACTGCGGGGCCGTTCGACGCGCAGCGATCGCGGCTTTCGGCGCAAGTTTCCGATGTTATGGCGGTTGTTGAAGAATCCTCCGGTAATCGACCCGGCTTGGCTGAGTTGGAAGAAAGATAAGCTAAAGCGCGTGGTGCAGTCGATTTACGAGGAAAGGCGGTGGTCGGAGTTGCCTGGCCTGGCGAATGCGCTGGAGGAGGCCGGCTGTTCAACGCCGTTCGTGCTCGACCACCTTCGAGCGGGTCGGCCGCACGCGCGAAGTTGCTGGGTAACTTATTTTCTTTTGAGACGCCCAACCCCCTAGTAATCCCGATTCCATTTGTGTTATTCGTGTGATCCGTGGTTCTTTTTTTCAGGTATCCAACTTTTCTAAGGAGATTTTCCCAATGTCCGCCAAACAGATCGCTTTCGAACAGGAAGCCCGCGACGCCATGAAGAAGGGCGTCGGCAAGCTGGCCCGCGCCGTCAAGGTCACGCTCGGCCCCAAGGGCCGCAACGTCATCTTGCAGAAATCCTTCGGCTCGCCCACCATTACCAAGGACGGCGTCACCGTGGCCAAGGAGATCGAGCTCGAAGACCACTACGAAAACATGGGCGCCCAGATGGTCAAGGAAGTCGCCTCGAAGACCTCGGACGTCGCCGGCGACGGCACCACTACCGCCACCGTGCTGGCCGAGGCCATCTTCAACGAGGGACTTCGCGCCGTCGTCAGCGGCGTCAACCCCATGCTCATGAAACGCGGCATCGAAAAGGCCGTCGAGGACGTCATCGAGAAGACCAAGAAGATGTCCATCCCGGTCAAGAGTAAGAAGGACATGGAAAACGTCGCCGCCATCGCCGCCAACAACGACGAGGAAATCGGCCGCATCATCGCCGAGGCCATGGACAAGGTCGGCAAGGACGGCGTCATCACCGTCGAGGAAGGCAA
>CAZFGM010000475.1:0-6038 GCA_964518515.1 uncultured Alcaligenaceae bacterium
CAGGAATCAGGAATCAGGAATCAGGAGTCAGGAGTCAGGAGTCAGGAATCAGGAGTCAGGAGTCAGGAGTCAGAGAAGAAGGCAAACTGACTCCTGATCCCTGACCCCTGACTCCTGAAAAACGGCCGGTGAGGAGTAGCCGACAAGCAACACCCTCACCGGCCAGGCATCACCACGGCGCTTGGTCTGCGCGCCTGTGGCGATGACGTTTTCATTCTATCGCAGACCGATTTTGCCGACACGGCAAATAGGAGGTAGGCGATGCAGAGTTTCATGAGTCGAATCGGTGCGGTGCTGGGGACGCTGGCCGTCCTCGGTCTGACCGCGCCTGCGTTTGCCGGCCAGGATCTCCCCTTCACATCCGAGGG
The DNA here is from genome assembly GCA_964518515.1 of uncultured Alcaligenaceae bacterium. Taxonomy (GTDB): domain Bacteria; phylum Planctomycetota; class Planctomycetia; order Gemmatales; family Gemmataceae; genus CAZFGM01. Next base: position 369 of record CAZFGM010000475.1, read on the forward strand.
GACTTTTTCCGTCGATTCCGTGCAGGGCAACCAGGTGATCACGATGGGCGCCGGCCAGGCAAGCTATCTTGGCGCCTTCAACGGAGTGAACGACATCAAGGTGAAGGGCAACGGCGACGCCGAGTCGGTGCTGACCCTGGTCGGGGCCAATGGCGATTCCATCGTCATGGCCACGGCCACCAGCATCGTTGGGCCGGGACAGCGGGCGGGAGTCTATGTCGTCCTGGGCGGCACGGGCCGCTTCGCCGGCGCTACCGGAAGCGGCACGCTTCTGGTGCTGACCAACGCGGACGGCACCTTCGACCAAACGCTCTCGGGAAGGATCTCCTTCTAGTCAAAAACGGCCGGTGAGGAATAGCCGACAAGCAACACCCTCACCGGCCCATCTGTGGGACGGATTTCAAATCCGTCCTATTCGGCATCACCCCGGCGCTTGGTCTGCGCGCCGGGAACGATGGCCTTGCCATGGTATCGCAGATCGAATTGCCCAGGGAGATCACGTCATGTCACGCACTACCACGCCACTGCGCGTCGAGCTCCTGGAAGATCGCTGCCTACCGTCCTCAACCATCGTGGAAGCGGAGCCCAACGATACGGTGGCCGGGGCCAATGCGCTGCCGCTCGGCTTCGACGCCGGTGAGCAAACCGCGGTCACGGTGAAGGGCGATATTGCCACCCTCGGCGATCGCGATTGGTTTCGCGTGGACCTCAACGCCGGCGACGTCATCGGCGCTACAGTCCAAGGCCAGATGGGCTTGAACCCAGCAGTGCGCCTCATCAATTCATCCGGGACGCTGCTAATCTTCAACGACGATCACGGCAACTTCGGCGTAAACTTGCCTCAGGAATCACCGCTGCCGCGGCTCTCGTCCAGCAACAGCGGCGACGCGGAGCTCTATTACGTCATCAGCAGCCCCGGAACGTATTTCATCGAGGTCCAGGGCGCCGGCGATGGCACCACCGGCAAATACCGCATGGACCTGGTCGTCGCCCGACCCGGCCTGGAAACCCAACCAGTCGGCGCCCAGCAGGTCGTTTTCGTTGACTTTAACGGCACGACCGTCAACATGTCCAACTTCAGTTTCGTTGGCGGCTCCGGCAACCGGACCCTTTCGCCCCTCGCCGGTTTTTTGCCAAGCTGGGGCTTAGCTGCCGCCGATGAAGATGCTGTCATTGAGTCCATTCTCGCTACGCTCCAGGAAAACCTGATCCAGGACATTCGCGCCCGCGGCCAGAACCCCAGCTTTGACATCCACATCCTGAACAGTCGTGACCACGCCGATCTGTTTGGCACCAACCCGTACGTCGCCCGTCTCGTGATCGGGGGAACCTTGGCGGAAGCAGGGGTCACCACGCCCAATTCGCCGGCCTTCGCCGAAAACATCGATGTCGGCAACTTCAAGTTCAATGACGAAGCCGTGGTCTTGCTCGATGAATTCAGCGGACAAACCACGGGGCCCCGCGATCTCAATGCGATTGCGATCAAGCCCGGCCTCGATCCACGCCTGGCGAAGATTGCCCTGGTTGGCCGCACGATCGGCAACATCGCCTCGCATGAATTGGGCCATCTCTTCGGCAACTGGCACACGGACCGGGCCAGTGCCATGGCGAATATCATGGATCAAGGGGACGCCCGCGGTTTCGCCTTCGGCTTCCCTGCTGTCGGACCGGACGGCGTCTTTGGCACCAAGGACGACGAAGACCGGGACTTTGGTGTGGATGCCTTCGGCAGTTTCGGCAACGTCGAGCCCTGGGTTGGCATCCAGGACACTCTGAATGTCGTGGCCTTTGGGCTGACGACTGGCAAGGGAGTGCCCGCCGCGGCGACTTCCACCGTAACGGCTGTCGTCCCGTTACTTTGGAAAACTGTGGATGTGCATACCAAGAATTTGCCGGGGGACTTGCTCGGCACGGGCTTTACGAACCCTATCTGGCTCGACACCAACGCCGCCGGTTGGGGCTGGTTCGTCGATCCGACGCCGCACGACGAAGGCAAGTTTACCATCACCGGCAACCAGGGCGGCTTCGACCACACCGATTACGACCTGATGAGCGACGTGCTGGCCACCGGCGTCCGCGAAACGCCGACGGCGGTGCTCGATACCCTCTTTTCGGGGATGTAAAATGAACAATCGCGCCGTGGAAGTCCTGGAACTCATCGGCACGCCCCAGGCCCGGCAAGTGCTCCAGGCACTTGCCGACGGCGCGCCCGGAGCGCTGGTCACCACGAGCGCTCAAGCCGCCCTCAGTCGCTGAATGAGAGTGGACCAAGGTTGGCGCAAAGCCAATGGGAAGACGCCCTCAACAAGGAGCGGGGAGGGATTCGCTGCTGAGGGCAGCCCGGGCAACGTTGACAAGGACTTTCGGATTTCGGATTTCGAATTTGTTTCGAATTTCGAATTTCGAATTATGAGGATTCTACCCCAGAATCTCCCGGATGGGCCGGCCGCCGTGGTGGATGTGCACGGGCCGGCCGGCGCGGTCGGGCACGGTCGTGTCGGGGTCGATGCCCAGGCATTCGTAGATGGTGGCGCAGACGTCGGCGGTGCTGATGGGTCGGTCCTTGACGTAGGCGGCCTGGGCGTCGGATTCGCCGACCACGGTGCCGCCGCGGATGCCGGCGCCGGCGAACCACATGCCGTAGCAGAACGTCCAGTGGTCGCGGCCGGCGTTGCCGTTGATCCGCGGCGTGCGGCCCATCTCGCTCATCACCACCACCAGCGTCTCGTCAAGCAAGCCGCGATTCTGCAGGTCCTCGAGCAGAGCCGAATAGGTGCGGTCGAACTCGGGCAGATTGAAATCCTTGAGAATGACGAAATTCCGCGTGTGCGTGTCCCAGCTATCGTAGTTGATCTGCACGCGGTCCCAGAACAAGTCCCAGGTGACGTTGACGAAGCGGACGCCAGCCTCGACCAGGCGCCGGGCGATGAGACTGCAGTTGCCGAACAGGGTGCGGCCATAGTGGTCGCGGAGGCGCGGGTCTTCCCGCCCGAGATCGAAGGCGGCGCGCACTTGCCCGGAGGTCAGCAGGTTGAAGGCGCGCTGCTGGGTGCGGTTGTGGTTTTCTAAAGACATATGGGCATCGGCGCGGCGCATCTGGCCGTCGATTTGCTGCAGCAGGCTGCGCCGCGTATTGAGCCGATCAATAGTGATGCCGTCGGCCAAGCGGCTTTCGGGTAGGCGCGGTTCGCCGAGAACGACGGCGGGATAACCGGGCCGCGGCGCCGGCCCCGCGGGATCTCGACGCGGAGTGACTTCGGTGTACAAGGGGTCGTAGCGCTGGCCGAGAAAGCCGGCATACGGGCCGGGCCGGCGAATGGCCTGGCCCCAGCCCAGAGGGCACGGCATGTACACGTAATCGGGCAATTCGCCGGCGTCGCGGCGCAGGTATTCGCACACCGAACCCATGCTCGGCGGAAACGTGTCGCGGATATTGGTGATGTCGCCCAGCAGCTCCTCGTGGCCGGTGTAGCTGGGCAGGGTATTGTGGCAGCCGGCCTTGTGATTGAGCGAGCGCACCAGGGCGGTCTTGTGCATCCAGCGGCTCATGCGCGGCAAATGCTCGCAGATGTGAATGCCGCTGACGTTGCTGGCGATGGGCCGGAATTGGCCGCCCACTTCGCGGGGAGCATTGGGTTTCAGATCGATCATGTCCTGGGTGGCGGCGCCGCCCAGCAGATAGAGCATGATCACGCTCTTGGCCCGTCTGGAATGGCGGCGTGGCCTTTGGTCCTCGGCGGCCAGCAGATTGGGCAGGTTCATGCCGCCCAAGAGGGCCAGCGCCCCGGCCTGAAGGGCCTGGCGGCGCGTCAAGCCATCGCAGCATCGCTTCGGGCTTCCCAGGATGGTGATCATGGTATTTCCCCCCTTGATCCGCATGTCACGGAGAAAAAGCTCCCTCAGAATACCAAATGTTTTTCAGGGATGCGAATCTTTTTTCCGCCCTGTTTGCGTTTTGTTCCACTCGCTTTTTTCCTGTGCGAAATGTCCTGGTTCCCCCAGGATCGAGTCCAAAAGTCCAGGCGAGTCCCCTGTTCGGCCAACGAATCCCGGAAAAAGATATAGCCACGGTCCGGCAATCCTGACATGATTTAGCGGTAGGAAACATTTTTATCCGGAGGTTGTCCATGGCCACTGCTAGCTTGAGCCCAATCCGAGCTACCAGTCCGGAGAAAGATGGTCACGCTATCGGCCTTCTGCGCATCCCGCGGGCGGCCCACACCCTGTCCGGATTCCGCGCCTGGGTCCTGGGGGAGGATTTCCCCGAAAAACTCAAAGAAGACATTACAAGCCAACGGCTTGCAAAAAAATAGGGGGGTGAGAGTCTCCGAATGTAGGTATCAATCCATGAAAAGAGTTCTCCAGGGTTTTGAACGGTTTCAAAATTGTCAAAGACAAAAAGCAACGGGGTTTGAATAGGACTTTTTGACAGAGTTTGAGAAAGATAATGTAATGAATCGCCTTAAAGCCTTTTTCGTTAATGTTAAGTTGTTCGCGCGCGGACGTCCAGCCCGGCCGAGTGGCTGAGTGGCTCCGCGGGTAGAGGGATGGGGCGGGTGGAATCCCAATGGGCCAGCTGGCGGCGGCAGCGCGGTTTCCTGGGCGGTAAGGGCAGCGCGCGGGCTAACTGGTGTCGGCCAAGGGCAACGGCAGCGGCTCGCCTCGCAGCTTGGCCCGCACTACCTCGATGCCATACTGAATGAAACGGATGCCGTTTTTCATGCCGGTAGCGATGACGCTTTTGATGCGGGCAAACGCCGTGGCCGACCAGTCCTCACGATGCGTGCCGCCGTCGCTACGTGCCGCCGCCAGGCTGCGGATGTCGCGCTCGCTGCCGTTGTTGTCGGCCGGAACCTGGGGGTCGTAGAGAAAAGTGAACAGCTCGTCGTAATGTTTGAAGAGCCGTTTCCAGATGCGCAAGCACTCGGGATGACGGCTGTGCGTCGTGAGCAGCAGATCGTCAAAACGGTCCACGATGCGCTGACGTGCCTGGGCAAACGCCTGGGCCTTCAGCTTGTTCCGATCCTTGCCCAACTGGATGGCGTCCCGGAACAGATCGATGAGCGGTTGAATGAAAGCCCGCACCGATTGCCAGGGAAGTTCCTCGCGCAGCTTGGCGAGTTCGCGGAGCAGGTGGACCAGACAGCGTTGCTTGGCACAATCCAGGCCGTTGTAGGCGGCGTAAAAATCGCTGACCAGCGTGCCGGCGAAGGATTCGCCCAGGACGCGGACGATGACATCGCGGCTGCGATGGCGGTCGATGAGGAACAGGGCCAGGCGCGGATCGCGAAAACACCAGGCCCAGGCCGATTGGCCGTTGATGCGCCAGCCGGTCTCGTCCCCCTGGACGACGGGCGAGTGCCGCAGCAGTTCGAAAAGTTCTTCGACGACGGGTTCGAACAGGTTGCCGCCCCAGCGCAGATGGCCGAGCAGTCCGGCCCGGCTGACCGACAGGCCGAAGAAGTCGTGCAGCAGGTTCTGGGTTTTGCCCAGGGAAATGCCGAGATGGGCCCGGCCGTAGCAGGTCAGCAAGCGCGCCCGTGGACCGATTGTTCGGCGACAACTATCTTTCCCCTTTAGCGACAATTAAAAATCCCCACCCGGGGCTGGCAAAATCCGCCGCCGTGGGGGGCTGGCGGAGCGGAGCGAGACGGAGCGCAGGGAGCGGTC
>CAZFGM010000476.1:0-6034 GCA_964518515.1 uncultured Alcaligenaceae bacterium
CGCGGTACATTTACGCCAATCCGGCGAAGAAACCCTATGAAGCTGTCATGACCATCCTGGCTTGCAAAAATAACTTGACCCTTCAAGTAAGTTATCCCGCGGGCCAAGCCAAGGCAGGGGCGGCTTATCAAATCTATGAGGGAACGATCACCCTTCGCGCGTCTCTGGTTCGTGCCGGAGGTGATGCCAGACCCTTGGAATTTCTCTTGCGGGTTGGCGCCTGTAATGATCGGGAAATGATATGTTTGTCTCCCGGGATAAAAGAGATCGAGGTCCCGTGAACAAAATCGGCGGGTTGTTGTTCCCCCCCTGGCATCGAAACCCTACCGGCCAGTGAAAGCATTGCACCGCCCAATTTCTTCCCCTTTAGCATTCAGCTGGCGCCGATCGTGCCGATGACGCAGGACCAGTTTTTCGATTTCTGCCAACTGAACGCAGACAAGCGTTTCGAACGAACCGCGGAAGGAGAATTGATCATCATGCCGCCGGCCGGCGGAGAATAGAGCCGGATGCGGGAGATCCGCCCGTCCGGTTCGGGAGACGAACGCAATCGTCTCTCCCTACCCCTATCTATTTCGTTGCAAAGCCGAGGCGATAGGGCTTTGCAACGCATTTGGAGGTCAGCCTTTCCAGGCTGACCTCGTTTGACCAGATTGATTGACATTGGGCTAGCTCGGTCAGGCTGGAAAGCCTGACCTACTATTTCGTTGCAAAGCCAGGCGATAGTCATTTCAAGTCAACTGGACAAATCCGGATAAAAAAAGAAGTTTGCCAAAATGGGCAAATCGGGTAAAGTATTCTTAATAAGAGGGACCGCTCAAGTCAGCTGGCCGGAGGCCTTCGTATGGATGCGCGCGGGCTGCGGGAGTTCTTGGAACGTTGCAAAAAACAGAATCTTGCCCAGGGCAATTTCCTGGGTTTCCTGCACCTTCTCATTGGCCGCACCCTCGCCACGAAAGAGGGCGGCGTTCTGTGCAGCGGGCTGCCCTGGCGCGACCTGGCGGCCTGGCTTAAAAAAATCCGCTGGGACAAGGGGTGCGCGCGCGAGTTGGGCCTGGACCCAGAGGACCTGCCCCCGCGCAATCGCGCGCGCTTTTGGTACACCGCCATTACCCGCGCCCAGGTCGATTCCCCGGCGGCCCTGCAAGCGAGTGAAAAACTGGCCGCCAAACTCCGCGAGCTGGGCTACGTCGTCGATCCGCCGGCACGAACCCGAAAAGAAAAACAATAGAAGGGCTTCCCCTTCAGGAAGGCTTTGAGGGTCATCCGTGAGGAGCCAGTCCTTTCCTTCCAAGTTATAATCGGCGTAAGGATCCGGGGCAAAGACAAACGGAACCATCAAAGAGCCAAGATTTTTTTCCTTTAGGCATGGTTCAAAATGGCACTCCATCCGGACCCGACAGGATTGGCCCCTATGTGCAGGGATTTGACGCGAGTGAAAAGGAGCAAAACATAGTTTATGGCGATTTCCACTCGCGTCAAGGATTGCCTTAATTTGACGCCAGTGGCCGGAGATTGTTACCCATTTTGAACCAGGCCTTTCTTTACACCCAAAAAAGGTTTTAAAACCCGCACTCGCCTTGCTTTCCGTGCCCCCTTACAATCTCTCCGCCGGTCACGACAGGCGAAAGTGAAACGGGCTTTCTCGAAAGTAAAGCGCCAATGGCAACGATCCCTTGCCACTCAAGGATTGACTTTCGTTTCATCCTGCCGGGTTTCGTTTCAAATCGGGAAGTTTCAAACCGGGGTTTGGGAGCAAAGCCGTGTGGAGGGGGTGTGGTGAAATGAATGAAACGAAAAGGTTTCCGTCTCAAGGACGAAGCGCCAAAGAAGAGGGAAAACCGAGCTCACGGGGGTGAACGGTTACCTTTTTTTAACGCCACCGGGAAGTTTTCCAAAAGCGCCAAGACTGCCCAGCTGGTGGCCGCCATGGAAATGAATTGCGATTTGCCGCCCGGATCGCCGTTGTCGAAGAAAGTCTGAATCGGCCGGCTGCGCGTTTGGACGATCCAGGCCCCGTCTTCCTTTTGCGTGGACAGCAGGAATTTGGTCCCCTTGACATAGGCCGATTCGCTGGCTGGCAAGCAGGCGATCCGCAGCGCGACCAGGGCCGACCCGGTGGCATAAGCGTCTCCTTCCTTGTCCGGCAATTGCGACCAGCTGCCGTCGGGCCGCTGCGTGTCGAGCACCGCTTTGCGGGCGGCGGCCACGATTTTCGCCTCGGCGCCGGTGTACATCAGGCCGCGCAGGTGAAACACCCGGTCTTCGTGGTCGGCCGGGGAGTTTTTCACGAGCCAGTCTTTGCCCTTGGCGAACGCCTCGTCCACGCGCGCGCGCAGGTCGTCGCTCACGGTTTTTTCCCGGCCATATTTCTGCAAGGCGAGAAGGGCCAGGGCCGTGGGCGTGAAAACGCTGCCTTCCGAGGGCGGGCGCTTTGTGACCGCCGGCCAGGCGCCATCCTTGCGCTGGCGAACCAGAAGGAACTGGATCAACGCCTGCGTGGTGTCGTCGGCCGGATGCTCGACGGCGGCCAGGGTGAGAAGGGCATAGCCGACGGTGGTATTGGCTCCGCCGATCCCTTGGCCTTTTTCGATCTGGTCTTTTTTGGCGAAGCTTTTCAGCGAAAATTCCACGTGCTTTTTGATGTCGTCGGCAGGCACGTTGAAGCCGCGCTGCCGGGCCGCCGTCAGCGCCTGGATCGGCATGGCCTGGTGATGGCAACTGAAGCACGAGCGGTTCTTGGGGTAACTGGCCGCCCCCTGGGCAACGCGCGCGAGGCCTTTTTCGACGGCGGCCTTCAGCGAAGGCGGTTTGTCGGCACGAGTGGGGATGGGCAACAAAATGCAGGCAAAAACCACAGCTAATTGGCGGACGTACATTTTCATTCCCGGCCTCCTTTGCACTCCATCCAGTATCCCCTGCGGTTCGGCACTTGTAAACAGGTTTGTCCATTATCGCCAGCCGCCATACAGGGTCATGCTCTGATAATCGCGCACGAAGCCGGCGGCTTCGAGCAGGTCTTTCCCTGCCGTGCCCGTCACCGGCTGGTCGTTCCAGGTTTCCACGGTCAATTTATGACGACCGTCCAGGCTTCGGTCGCCATGCATGATCCGGGGCAAACAGGCAACCGCGGCGGAAAGGTCATCCCTACCGGACGCCGGCAGGGCCGTGAGGCGGCGGCCCTGTTTGTCGATCAGCAGAATTGGCCGGCCGGCGCGCAGGACCAGCCAGTTGCCGGCGCGCCGCATCCAGGAGCGGGCCGAGCCGTCCGGCCCGGGAATCGCGAAGGGAGCGGCGGCGCCATACAGGTTGGCCGGGTCCAAACTGTGCAACAGCACGACCGGAGCGGCGGCGTGCGACGGCACGGCGCGCTCTTGGAGAAGCCGGGCGGCCTCGGGCAGGGCGAACTGGGCGCCGGAAAGGCCCTCGACGAAATAGCCGCGCCGGACCGCGCCGGCCAGTTCCATCCGGCTCAGGACTTCATAAAGCACGCGCCACGGCGGCATGTGTGAGTCGAGCAGGGCCAACTCGCGGGCCACGATGCCGTAGCGCTGAAGCAACACCCCGCCCTGGAAAATCACCCGCGCTTCGGTTTCCGGCCGGCCCCAACACAGCAGCGACCAGCGGCCGTCCGGAGAGCTGTCCCGCGGTCTCCGGCCCGACGGCCGGCTGGGACGCAGCGGCGAAACAAAACGCCCGCGCCGGACGCACGCGACCGATTCCGGCTCGCTTTCCACAGGAGATCGCTCCCCCTGGCGAAGGGCGTCGAAGCGGTCATTCGTCACCAATCCATGCCGCAGCAAATCCCACAAGGAAGCGCGAACCCGGCTGGGAGCCAGGCCCATTTCCTGCGCCAGATCATTGACAAATAAGGCGCCGCGGTTTTGCAGACGCTGTATTATCGTTTCCGCGGTGTTATCGATGGGCGCTTTTTCTTCCGGCGGGGACAGCTGGGCCAGGGTATCGCGTTGGACGAAAGCCAAATCTCCGGCCCCGGATTCCGGCGTTCCTTGGCAGAACCACGTCCATTGGCCCGAAACCAGCAGATCATCCAGCCAGCGCGGCTGATAGCCTGGCACGCGGGCGGGCAAGAGGGTTTGTTCCCACAACTCGGCGGGCAACCCCAAGGCCTCCAGGCGCGGGAGGATTTCTTCCAGGCGTTGGGGCCCGGCGTTACCCTCGTCGGAAGCGACCAGGCCCTGCCAGTGGCACACGAAATCGGCAAACTGGGCCGCCGGCACGGTGATCACTTCGCGGCGGTGCAGGCCGAGCGTGGTGCGCTGAATTTGCTCCAGGTTGGCCGGGGCCGACCATTGCATGGGTTCGGCCGCTTCGGCGGATGGCACGCGTTGCAGCCGGCCTGTCTCGGTCCATTCCGCCAGCTTGCGCCGCGCCCAGTCCGAATCGAAAGGATAGCGCTCCAGCACGTCGCCCAAGCCGACCAGGGCATGGGTGTGCAAAAACCGCAGCAGAATTTTCTCGGCCTCCACGGAATCCGGGTTCCCCGCAGCGAAAACTTGTCGATACGCCGGAGCTTCTTCGGTCAAGACCCAGCGCGCCGGTTCGCGACAGCCGGGAAGCTCAAGCCGCGTCGCCCGGCCGTCAGCTCCCAGCTCGTGCAAGAAACCGGCCATCGGACCGTGCAGATCGCTGGCCGCCAGGTCGCCCAGCTTGCGCAGCCATTCGGCCATTTCCACCGCCGTCCGCGGCGGTTGGCCTATGCCGCGCAGCCGCCGTTCCACCAGGACCACCGCCCGCGGGTCCATCAAGGGGGTAGCGCCGCCGCCGGGGAGAAGTTGATCGAGCAATTGTTGATCGAGGTTGGCGTAGCCCCGCGACGGCGCCGCTTCACTATCGTCGTACTGGTACATGAAGGCCGCGGTAAAGGCAAACAGCACTTCGCCGGCAAAGGCCGACGGGGTTTCCAGACGCCGCGTCAGCACCTGAACCTTGCCGGAACGGACATCGGCCAAAAATTCTTGCAAGCGCGGCAAATCCAGGTGATCGTGCAGACATTCGCGAAAGGTTTCGATGACGATAGGGAAATCCGGATGCCGGCGGGCGACCTGCAGCAGGTCCTTGCCGCGCAGCCGCTGCAGCCACAAGGGCGCTCGCTTGCCTGGCCGGCCCGCCGGCAGCAGCAAGGCTCGCGAGGCATTCTGCCGGAACCGCAAGGCGAACAGGGCGCTGTCCGCCAGCTCATCAAGAATCAGAGCCTGAACATTTTCCGGCGTCAGCCCCTCGAAGAGATCTAGAATCGGCTGGTCCATGTCGGCCAGGCGGATCAGGATGCCGTCGTCGTGATGCAGGCATTGCGGGCGATAGCCCAGGCGCTGCTGCAGCACGTTTTCCAGGGCCAGGCGCAGGCTCAGGTTGAAGCGGCTGCCGAACAAGCTGAGCACCACGATTTGCCAGTCGCCGAGCTGGTCGCGCGAGGCCTCGATGACCACGGTCTGGTCGGTGGGCAAGCAGCCGGTCTTGTCAAGCTGGCGGCGGACGAAGGCGCGGAGGTTGCGGGCTGCGGCGGCGTCCAGCAGATAGTTTTTTTCAAGCCAGGCCAGGCAGTCGCCGTCGTTCAGGCGCGATGTCAGGTCGCGGAGGAATCGGCCCTGGGCAACGCCCAGGTCGAAACTGCGTCCGGTCTGTTCGCCGCGCCAGAACGGGACCATGGCCGGCACGCCCTCGGCCGGCGACACCTGCACGCGATCCGCCTCGATCTTTTCCAGGCGCCAGGCATTGGTGCCCAGGACGAAAGTATCGCCGAGGCGGCGCTCGTAGATGAATTCCTCATCCAGCTCGCCGATGCGGACGCCGCGCGTGTAGACGGCATACTGGCCGGTATCGGGAATGGCCCCGCCGTGCACCAGGGCTAGCCGCTGGCTGCCCGGCAAGGGATGCAGGCGATTGTGCACGCGGTCCCAGCTGATGCGCGGCTGTAAAGCAGTGAGGGAGTGGAGAGAGAGCGGAGCGCGGGGTGCAGAGCCGGAAGCGTAAGCGACGGGAGCAGCCCAGCCGTCGCTCACGCTTCCGGCTC
>CAZFGM010000477.1:0-4537 GCA_964518515.1 uncultured Alcaligenaceae bacterium
AAAAAACTGAAAATTCAGTTAGCGCTATCGTTGCGCGCTATTGACAAGGAGGGACGTAAGCGGCCGGGTTTCTTCCTCAATCTCCAGCACCGCCGCAGGCAGGCAGTCGAGCAGGTAGTTGAGGAACACCGCCCGGAACGGTTTGTCCCGGTGGGGATGGCTCATCAGCCGGTCGGATGGCGCCGATGTGTTCGTCGGCGGCTTCGGCTTGGGCGCGGCCAGGGACGATACCGAGGAACTCTGGGAAGACCTGTCGGCGTCGAGCGACCGATTGGCGGGCTCGGCCGGACTTGATTTGCGTTCGGCATGGTGGGACCTCCCAAGAGCCGATTTCCGTAGTCTACGGAAAATCCGGGATTCTCAGGCCGCACTGCCGACCGCCGCCAGGTAAGCTTAATTTACTTTCGGATGACTTGCAACAATGGGCGCTAAGGGACTCGAACCCCTGACCTCATGGGTGTGATTCACCCATTGACACCCATATGTCACTCGCCGAAAAGCCCGGAAAACATGCGAGATAAATTGATTCTACCAAGAAAATCCCGCATGGCAAGTGCTTGCAAGAAATTGCTAGGAATTGCAAGGAATAACAGTAACCACAGATCGGAACCGGTAGACTACCGGGAGGATTGAAGGCCACGAATTCTGCGCTTAAATTCTCAATCGTTTTTTTTTTCTATACGCGCGGGCGTCTTCTTAATAGATACGGGGTCCCTATATACGCAAAAAAAAAAGCGCGTCAGTTTTTTTTTCAAAAACCAAGTCGCTTGAATCCGTTTTTTCGTGAACCTTGGTTTTGATGCTGTTTTTGGTGGGCGGCCACGGATTGATGAATCCGTCTTGTTTTTTTGGGGCGGACTGAGAAGAAGGCCCCCTCCGTTCTCGGGACGGATTGAGGTTTTTTTCAATCCTTCTTTTGGGGGGAAACGGATTGAGGGGGCGGGCTTTGAATCCGTGTTCTGGTCATGCCGGATACTGCCATAGGTCCGTGGCAATCACCCGGAACCAGGAGCGCACGTGCTGGCGCAAGCCTACCCAGGTAACGAGGTCATCCTGGCCTACTGGTGTCCGTGTTTGGTGTCCGTGTCGTCCTGATTTGGGGGTCGCGGACACGGGTGTCCGTCTCGGCTTGTATAGGCGGCTGGCACACCGGATGGAGAGATTGCCAGCTTTCGCTTTCGGCGTGTTGGTCGGCTACAATAATCGCATCGGGACAGCCGGAGTAATTAACCGGCTCGGCCTGCCCAGCAGCGCAGCGCGTCTCCTCGCGGTTGCTGGGCGGGCGAATCCCGCTAAGGAGTAACGCGCGTGTGGAGCTTGCACAGTCATCGCGTTTGGGTATTGGCACCTCAAGAAGCTGTGAAAGAGACCGACGGCATCTTGATGCTAACCGACCCTGGTTCGGTAATGAGGATACCTACCACACATGGCAGTGGAATCCCGACATTCACGGATCAGGACTTGGCGGAACGATACATTAGAGATGGACAAGTGGTTGATTATGAAGTAGCGAAGATCGACCACTGGTTTCACTTTGTGCGATTCGTAGTGCTCAATCGACAAACGGTTGATGCCTCTTGCTTCGTAGTTGACCCAATGTTTGGGGCCCAGCATGCCAGAATCTACACTTTTGAAAACGCCGCCCTGGATATTCAGCGAATCATTGACCAGAAAGGAGACGGAAATCCCGGTCAGTGATCTTGAGGACGGGCTGATTATCTCGTTTGAGCCGATAGAGTCTCCAGCTTCCCGCCTCGATGGCGCACCGTTTTCGCCTGCACTACCCCAAGCCGATGCTTGACGCCTGCCCAATCCAACGGGGGCAAATTGCCCGTGGGTTTCTTTTTACCTCTGCCCCCCGGCCTTCGCTTTTTCGTGCCAGCCGTCACGCTTTCCTCGCGGTGGGCACCCAACCGCCTTCGCCGTCCTCGATGAAATAGGCGCCGGTGCGCCGATCGGCGCCTTCCTGGCGAAAACCTGGCAGGAGGATGCAGGGCTCGCCGCCCATGCCCGTCGTGAACGTCATCGCGCTGAGGACGCCGTAGGCCAGGGCGTCAATCTGGTCGTCGTGGGGGTCGCCTGCCCCTGTGAAGCTGGCCAGCTCGGTCATGAAGTCGTCGAGCCAGGGGGCCTCCTCGGGCAGGTGGATTTCCTTGCGCTCGGCCTTGACGATGGCGGGCACGGCGCGGGCCAGCTTGCCCCGGCCTGCCGGCCTCAGCTCGCGAACCGGGGGAATGTCCGGGTGCTTCGATGCCTCCACCACGAGCAATTTCTGGAAGGCGATTGATTCCATTCCCGCAAAGGACAGCGGCCGCCACATGCGGCACACGCCGGCCAACGACGGCACCACGTCGCCCACGTCCAGCTGGCGGCGGAGCACGTCCAGGATAAGAAGGTCACCGCCGGGGGCCACGCCAAGGACCATGATGACGGTGTAGTCGGCCTGCTTGTGGGCGTCGGTGGCCGGATCGCACACGGCGAACCGCCAGACGTCGCCGTCAAGGACGATGCGGCGGGGGTCGAGTACGTAGGCGTCGCCGGGGTGCTTGAACCTGGGCCACTCGCCGGGGTGGAAGTGGTTGCCCTGGAATTCCGACCAGTCGCCCTTCAGGAGTTGGCTGCGCGTGAAGGGATCCAGGTTCAGCAGGGCCTTGACGTACTGGTCCTGGTCCAGGTGGGGGTTGTCCTCGAGCCGGGCCGGGATGAACAGGCGGCCGGCTTCCTTGGCTTCCGGGGTGAGGAAGCGGCGCTTGCACCACTGGTGGCCGACGCCGCCGGGGTTGGTGGCCGCCCGCATCCGCAAGGGGACCTGGGAATCCCGCAAGCGGCGGAGGCGGGAAAAGAGATAGAGGTAGTCCACTTCCTGGAAGGTCGTCAATTCGTCGAACCCCACGAAAGAAAATTCACTGGACTGGTAGCGGTAGCGGTCGTTGGCGGTGTCCAGGTAGCCGAACGTCAAGGTAGCCCCCGATGGGAAGGTCCAGGTCTTGGTGGTGTCGTTCCACTTCGCACCGCTGGCGCCGGAGAGCCACTCGGCGGCGCGGCTCATCAACGCCCCGGGCAGGGCCAGGTCGGAGTAGGTCCGGCGAAAGAGGATGGCCGAATAGCCGGGGACCGCGGCGAACTGCAAGGCGGCCATGAGCAGGGCGGAACTTTTTCCTCCGCCGGCCGCCCCGCCGAAAAGAACTTCGGCCGCGTCAGCCTGAAGCAAGAATTCCTGCTGCTTGGGGGTGGGCGTCTGGGTTATCCACGGGTTCTCCGCCACGGTCGCCAGAAACAAGCCCTGCCGGTACTGGTCCGTCCAGGGCGCGGGGCTGGCGGAGCTGCTCGGCGAGGATGACGGCCCGCTCGAAGATGTTGACGACGGTGTGTCCATTGGGACCTGCCTTGGTTTCATCGCCTGGGAACAGACCCAGCAAACGGGCCTCGGAGTCAAGCACGCTCAGGGCCGCCCGGATGTCGCCCTGGGAGACCGCCTTGGCGTACAGGTTTCTCCGCTTGGCGACGTGGGCCCGGAGAAGCTCGGCCCGGTCGCCCTCGCCGGTCGAGGCGATCAACTTCTGGGCCTTCTGCAAGTAGCGGCGAATCCCGGAGTAGGCCAGCGGCTGTTGTCCCTCGGCGACGTGCCAGGGGGAACCGGATTCTTGCTCGCGCTGGCGGACGAATTCCACAAAATCCCAGCGCTGGGCGCCGTCCAACATAACGCGCAAAATCTCATTCACGCGGGCGTCAACCTGTTCTTTCGTCGGCCGTGCCTTCATGTTTCGCCACCGTCTGGATTATCCATCTGGCGTGCCAATCGTGCAGCGCCGGATCGTTTATCAAGGCGAACTGCTCGCGGGCCGACCCGCTGCCGCACAAATTACTGCTGCCCTCGATGACGTAGCGCTCGCCGGACGAAAACGCCATGGTCACGACCTTCGCATGGCTGGCGGCACAAGCGGCGCGCTGGTTTCGTGCCCGGAACTCTTCCAGAGTATTTTCCCACAACTCGCCGTTGTGACTGCGAAAAAAAAACGACGCCAACAACGTCAACCTGCCGACGGCCTTGGTGTCGAGCCAAGCAAGCAGCGCCCGGAGGTTCCTTGCATTATATCCCAAGGTCCCAATGCAAAGGGCGTCGCAATGGCCGAACTGTTCCAAGAGGCAGTTGATTACGTCCGTCAGATCCATTCGGGAAGTGCAAATCGCGTGCAAGGATTCGCCGGGCCCGGGCAAGTGGGCCAGGGTGTCCGCGGCTTCGCGGATGCCGGCGGCGCGGCGGGCACGGAGGCGAACCAGGGCCGGCCGGGGCAGGTCGGCGCCCTCGTCGTCGCCGTTGCCGTTGATGGCGGCGGGACCGAAGCGGATTTTGCGGGCCTGGAATCGCATGGGCTTTTCGTTAAAAAGGGGGGTGTCTAACCCTTACCCAGGTCGTTTGGGCGAGTCCTGGGGCATCCTGGGCGGCCGTTTTTTTTACCACACGGAGACGAACCCGGAAAAACCGTACTTCCGGCTGGGCCAGTTGCAGGACACCTGCACCGTACTTCCGGCTGGG
>CAZFGM010000477.1:4637-6019 GCA_964518515.1 uncultured Alcaligenaceae bacterium
TGCAGGACACCTGCACCGTACTTCCGGCTGGGCCAGTTGCAGGACACCTGCACCGACACCCTTAGAACGGAACCTCGCTGCCGCCGCTGACGTAATCGCGCCAGGGATTCGCCTTCCGGCCGCCGGTGTTTTTGCGGCCGCCGGTGGATTTCTTTTTTTTCGGCTTCGCCTTGTTGGCGCCGAAGTTGAAACTGCCGACTTTTTTCTTGGCCACGGTTGCACCTGCCTTTCGTTCAAAAAGAAAAAACCGCCGACGTGACCCAATGCTGTAGAAGGCACTTCTCTCATCCGGGAGTGAAGGAGTACATCCTGATCTTCTCTCATCTGGAACTTTTCGGCACCGCCCCCAAGTTGAAATCGCCCGGATGAAAAAGACTTACCCCCGCCCTGGCCCTGCGGCGATATTCGGCTATCCGCCCTGGGGTGCCGCGCAGCGTCGCCGTCGGCTCGGCCGCCAAAAGATAACCGCCGTAAAAATCCGTCTCGTTGGGCCTGGGCCAGCGGCGTTTCCGCCGAGGTTTAAGCAAAGTCGCGCTCATCGAATCTCACCTTGCGGCCGCCGGGCTGCAATCGACGTGAAAAACCGCTGTACCCTTCACCGTGCAAAACCAAAAACCCCTACCGAAGCCGATCGGCTTGCGGCACCACACGCATCGCCTGCCCGCGATCGCGGCCGCCAGCGGAAAATCGCACGGCCCGCGAATGACCAGCGGCGGCCGCCGCTCCACATGGTGCGGGGCCGCAAAACCAGCATTACCACGCGGGGGCGCAGGCGCGGAGACGACGACCAGGGTGCCGTCGATGATGGGCTGAATGTCGGCCATGTCAAATTTCTCCTTTTGGCGAAGAGGCCGGCAAAAATCGCAATCAAGATCTCCGCCCAGCCCGCTTGCCCTCCACCAGCGAACGATACATTGCCAAAAAACCACCCCACTTGTCCGTTTTTTCTTGCGCTCGGCTATCCTCCTCCATCAATTCGCCCAATTCGGCTAACTGTTTGGCGGTCATCTCTCTTTTCATTTTCTCCAGCGGATCACGCCGCTTGGCCTGGCCGCCGCCGAGCAACTCCTCCAGCACGATGTCATGCCGGCTTTTGGCCGGCGGCGGCGCGGCCGGCACCTCGCCAAGTGCAAACTGGACGCCGCCGACACCCGTGGTCCGCAACAATTCGCGGATGATTTCATCGCGCCGCCGAGCCCCGTCCACGAGCGGAACGCCTGGAATACGCTCCATCAGCGACAGAGCCATTTCATCGCCCTCGCCGGCCTGGGCATTGAGCACTTCGCGCAGCTCGATCATGTCAATGCCTTCCATTGTGCAAATGGCCCTGGCCACCTTTAGGATTTTGTTGACTTCTTCGGTTGTGTGAGTGGAAAGTTGCA
>CAZFGM010000478.1:0-5982 GCA_964518515.1 uncultured Alcaligenaceae bacterium
GCTTTCGAGCACACCGACTGGGCCAAGCTGATCGGGTCCGCCAAGCTCTTGCTCCGCCTGGCCGAGCCCGATTTCTTGACGAGCTTGCAAAAGACCCTCAAGGGCGTCGCGCCTTTGAAAAAACCCGTCCCCGGCGTGACCGGCGACGTTCTGTTCCTGAAAGAAACCGTCCACGGCTTGATCCTGGTCGGCGGGACCGGACCGAATACTTACGACCTGAAAAAACCCGTGGCTTTCCTGCTCGACCTGGGGGGCAATGACCACTACAAGGGCCTGATCGCTTCCAGTTTCGATGCCGATCATCCCAACAGCGTGGTGATCGACCTGGAAGGCGACGACCTTTACGAAGGGGAGGAATTCGGTGTGGCCGCCGGCCGGTTGGGGGTCGGCTTGCTCGTCGATTTTGCCGGCAACGACACCTATAAGTTGGCGCCCGGCTCGGGCGGCACTGGCTTCGGCGGCATCGGCATCCTGTGCGACCTGGCCGGCAACGATAAGTATCTCGGCTCGCGCTGCACGCAAGGGACGGCCATCGGCGGCATCGGCCTTTTATACGATTTCGCCGGTGATGACCAGTACACCAGCTGGGGGTTTTCGGTGGGGTTGGGCGGACCGGGCGGCGCCGGCGCCGTCGTCGATGTGCAGGGAAAGGACTTCTATCAATGCGGCAAGAAATATCCCAGCGGCTACAACAAGACTGATGCCCCCAAGGCCAAGCCCGACGATCCCGCCTTTCAATACGATTGCTTCGGCCTGGCCATGGGCCTGGGCCGTCGCCTTTTCCCGCCCAATCCTGAAGCGATGGCGTACAATCTGGCCGGCGGCATCGGCATGGTCATCGATCTGGCAGGCGACGATCGTTACGAAAGCTCGAATTTCTCGCAGGCCTGCGGTTACTTTTTCGGCTCGGGCCTGCTCTTGGATCTGGCCGGCGACGACACCTACGCCGCCGCACGCTACGGCCATGCTTCCGGCGCTCACTTCGGCCTGGGGCTGTTCATCGATTACCAGGGCCAGGACACGTACACTTCCACTGGGCCGACGTACAATTGCGGCTGCGCCTGGGACCGCAGCGCCTTTCTCTTCATCGATGCCGGCAAGGAAGGCGATCACTATCTCTTGGCCCCACGTTCCCACGGCCTGGGCCGGGCGGACATCGGCTCCTGGGCCGTCTTCGCCGACCTGGGCGGCAACGACCGCTACCACTCCCCCAGCCTGCCGGCGCAATGTTCCCCCAACAGCCTCGCCGTCTTTTTCGATCGCGCCGGCGACGATGTTTACGACGTGGGAGCGAAAACCGACAAGAATCGGCCGGAAAATAAGAAAACCTTCACCCTCGGCGAAGGCGGGTTGGTGATTGACCGGTAATCCCCTCATTACTGTCAGGCCCCCCCCAGAACTACGGATTTCACGGATTTCACGGATTTTTGAAAATTTTCGCTTGACTTTTTCCCTAAGCATGCTTGACCAAACAATTTCCTCTTTTTTAACCTTTTTTATCTGTGTTATCCGTTCTACTAACGTTCTATTTCTCCGAGCGTTGCGAGGATTTTCTAAGCTCTTATGCGGCCTTGAGTAAACTCTTCGTGTTTGCTTGTCGTGCGGCCAGCAATACTGAGGTGCTGGCTCGACCTTTGTCGGTTAGCTGGTAACGAGGGCATTTTTCTCGCGGCGGCTACGGTGATATGGGAGGCTTCAGGAATGGGTCGAATTTTTGGTCTGGGTTTTCTACTTGTGGGTTGGCTTGCTGGTGACCGCACTGGTTTTTCTTGCAATTCGCTCCGCGCAAACCGATAATGCCGTCATGCACGTTCGATGCCCTCACTGCAAGAACCCCATCGAGCTGGTCGATCTCGCCGCGACGCCGGAGATCGTCTGCGCCGGCTGCGGCTCCAGTTTTCGCCTGGAGGCACTGGCCACAACCGCCTGGGATGAGTTCACGGGCAAACGCTTCGGCAAGTTCGAAGTGCTGGGCACCGTGGGCCACGGAGCGTTCGGCACCGTGCTGAAGGCCCGCGACACGGAGCTGGACCGCACGGTTGCCTTGAAGATCCCGCGGCGCGGCAACGTCGGCCACGGGCCGCAGGACCTCGACCGCTTCCTGCGCGAGGCCCGCAGCGTGGCCCAGTTGCGCTTCCCCTCCATCATTACCATTCACGAAGTCGGCACCGACAACGGCACGCCCTACCTGGTCTGCGATTTCGTCGAAGGCATCACCCTGGCCGATCTGCTCACAAGCCGGCGGCCCACGTTCCAGGAATCGGCCAAGCTGATCGCCGAGGTGGCCGAGGCCCTGCACTACGCCCATTCCCTGGGCGTGGTCCATCGCGACGTCAAGCCGTCGAACATCATGATCCGCCCGGACGGCTCGCCGTGCGTGATGGACTTCGGCCTGGCCAAGCGCGACGCCGGCGAGATCACCATGACCATCGACGGCCAGGTGCTGGGCACGCCCGCCTACATGAGCCCGGAACAGGCCCGCGGCGAAGGCCACCGCGTGGACGGCAGGAGCGACGTCTACAGCCTGGGCGTGATCCTCTATCAACTGCTGACGGGCGAGCTGCCGTTCCGCGGCAACAAGGCGATGCTGCTCTTCCAGGTGCTGCACGACGAGCCGAAACCTCCGCGCCGGTTGAACGACCGCATTCCGCGCGACCTGGAGACGATCACGCTCAAGGCGATGGCGAAGGAGCCCGCGCGGCGTTTCGCGTCCGCACAGGCGCTGGCCGAGGACTTGCGCCGATTTCTCCGCGGCGAGCCAATCCTGGCCCGGCCGGTGGGGACGCTCGAACGGCTGTGGCGCTGGAGCAAACGTAAACCCGCCCTGGCCGCCGCCAGCGCCGCAACAGTGTCGGCCGTTCTGATCGCCCTCGTCAGCGTCAGCGTAGCTTTCTTCCTGGTCCGCCAATCCCGGGACGAAGAATACGATCAGCGCCTTACGGCCGAAAAACTGGCGGGGCACAATCGTGTCCTCGCCAACAAAGAAGAAAAGGCCAAGATCGACGCCGATGAGCGCCGCCAAGAAGCGGAGAAACTGGCGGAAGCTAACAAGCGGCTCGCGCTCAAGGAATCGAACGCCCGCCTGGAATCCGACGAACGCCGCAAGAAAGCCGAGACCTTGGCCGTCCGATTGAAGTTTGAGCACGCGTTCCAACAGCCGGAGGAGAATCGGGCTTTCAGCATTCTCAGCACGGCTGGCTTGCTGCGCGAAGCCCTCGCCCTGGGAAATCAGCCGCTGCAAGATTCGCTTCGCATCCACCTGGGGAGTTGGTTTTGGCAAGTGCATCAACCGAAGTGCGTTTTTTCACACAAGCGCTCAGTTTGGGCTGTGGCCTTCAGCCCCGATGGCAAGACCGTGCTAACCGGGAGCGACGACGAAACGGCGCGACTGTGGGAGACGGCGACGGGCAAGCCGCTCGGCCCACCCTTGCAGCATCAAGGCGGGGTTTTCCGCGTGGCCTTCAGCCCGGACGGCAAGACCGTGCTGACGGGGGGCGGGAGCACGGCGCAACTTTGGGAGACGGCGACGGGCAAGCCGCTCGGCCCACCCTTGCAGCATCAAGCCAGGGTTGGTGCCGTGGCCTTCAGCCCGGACGGCAAGACCGTGCTAACGGGGAGCTCTGACAAGACGGCGCGCCTTTGGGATTCTGCCACGGGTAACCCCCTAGGACCATCCTTACAGCATCAAAATGAGGTTATGTCTGTGGCCTTCAACCCGGACGGCAAGACCGTGCTGACGGGGGGCGGGACCACGGCCCGGCTGTGGGAGGCGGCCACGGGCAAGCCGCTCGGACCACCCTTGCAGCATCAAGGCGGGGTTTTCCGCGTGGCCTTTAGCCCGGACGGCAAGACCGTGCTGACGGGGGGCGGGAGCACGGCGCAACTTTGGGAGACGGCCACCGGTAAGCTGCTAGGAATACTGTTTCGGCATGAAGGCGATGTCGTGGCCGTGGCCTTCAGCCCGGACGGGAAAACGGCGCTGACGGGAAGCAGGGACAAAACGGCGCGGCTGTGGGAGACGACCTCAGCCAAGCCGCTCGGACCGCCCTTGCGGCATCAAAGCGAGGTTTGGGCCGTGGCCTTCAGCCCGGACGGCCAGACCGTGCTGACGGGGAGCTTGGACAAGACGGCCCGGCTGTGGGACGTGGCCACCGGGAAACCGCTCGGCCCGCCCTTGCAGCATCAAGATCAGGTTAGGGCCGTCGCCTTCAGCCCGGACGGGAAGAACGTGCTGACGGGGAGCTTGGACAAGACTGCGCGGCTGTGGGAGACGGCCACAGGCAAGCCGCTTAGAACACGGCTTCAACATCAAAGCTATGTTTTGGCCTTGGCTTTCAGCCCGGACGGCAAGACCGTGTTAACGGGGAGTCTGGATAACACGGCGCGGCTGTGGGAGACGGCCACGGGCAAACCGCTCGGGCCACCCTTGCAGCATCAAGACAGGGTTGGGGCCGTAGCCTTCAGCCCGGACGGCAAGACCGTGCTCACGGGGAGCCATGACAAGACGGCACGGTTGTGGGAGACGGCCACGGGCAAGCCGCTCGGACCACCCTTGCAGCATCAAGGCAACGTTGTGGCCGTGGCCTTCAGCCCGGACGGCAAGACCGTGCTGACGGCGGGGGGCAAGGATAAGACAGCGCGGCTGTGGGAGACAGCCACGGGCGAGCCGCTCGGGCCACCCCTGCACCATCAACTCGCGGTTTTGGCCGTGGCCTTCAGCCCAGACGGCAAGACCGTGCTGACCGGGAGCGGTGACACGACTGCGCGGCTGTGGGAGACGGAAACGGGCAAGCCACTCGGACCACCTTTGCGGCACGGAGAATTGGTTTTGGCCGTGGCGTTCAGCCCTGACGGCAAAACCGTGCTGACGGGAAGCCTTGACAAGACGGGCCGGCTGTGGGAGACGTCCACCGGCAAGCCGCTCGGACCATCCTTGCAGCACGACGAGTTGGTAGTGGCCGTGGCCTTCAGCCCGGACGGCAAGAGCGTGCTAACGGGGAGCTGGGACGATACGGCGCGGCTGTGGGAGACGGCCACACTCAAGCCGCTCGGACCACCTTTGCAGCATCAAAACTACGTTGTGGCCGTGGCCTTCAGCCCGGACGGCAAGACAGTGCTGACGGGGAGCCGGGACTCGACGGCGCGGCTATGGGAGACGGCCACGGGCAAGCCGCTCGGACCGCCCCTCCAGCATGAAGCCAGTGTTGTGGCCGTGGCCTTCAGCCCGGACGGTAAGAACGTGCTGACGGGGAGCGGTGACAAAACGGCGCGGCTGTGGAAAGTGCCGCGACCTGTTCAGGGCGACCCGGAGCGAATCCTCCTCTGGACCCAGGTGATCACCGGCCTGGAACTGGACGAGCAGGGCGCGGTGCGCGTGCTGGACGCCGCCACCTGGCAACAGCGCCGCCAGCGCCTGCAGAAGCTGGGCGGCCCGCCGGTGAAGTGAGACCGCCCACGACCTTGGAAGTTTCTCAAGTCAGTCCACGACATGTACGCACTTGTACAATGTCATGGAAAGGTTTACATTGGGACTGCAGAGCACGAGCCATACGTTCAAGATAGGTAGATTCTCATGTCCATCGATATCGCGCAAATCGAGCAACGTCTCACCTCGGTCGAAACGGCGCTGACTCAGGTACAACAAAAGCTGGGGCTTGTTCCGCCCCCGGCCAACTGGGTCGAGCAGGTTTCCGGCTCGCTGGTGGATTTTCCCGAAGAGGATTATCAACGTTTCCTGGATTGCTGTCGTGCCGTCCGCAACGGAGACCCCAACTCCGCAGCGAAGGAACCGCGGCCATGAAGTACCTGCTGGATACGGACCATCTTAGCGTTCTGCAACGTAAGGCCGGTCCAGAATATCTTCGCCTATCCCTATGGATGGCGCAATTTACCCCTCTGGCTTTTTCCTGCAGCGTCGTGAGTTTGCACGAGAAGGTGCTGGGTGCACACGCCTTTCTAAAACAAGCGAAAAATTCCGCCGGG
>CAZFGM010000479.1:0-5973 GCA_964518515.1 uncultured Alcaligenaceae bacterium
CCTCCGGAGCGATTATTTCCAGGCTTTTTGTTGACGCCCTCCTGTCCCCGCTTAGTTTCTGGGGTAAAATGGCTGCCGTTTGCGCGGCAGCCGGTTGTCAGGTGACAACCGCATTAGGGGAGTCACCATGACGCAGGCAATTCTACGAATCCAAACTCCCGACGAAAAGCCGCGTCAACAAGTTTGTTTGTTGGCGTGAGTGGTATTGAAAATGTCAACTTCGCCATGCCTGTACCTCGATTTGGGCTGGTTTTGAGACCGAGTCGCGAACCCGAAAAACCATCTGAGTTGGCGAGAGGCAGAATCGTCAAGGCAACTCGTCCCCCCCACCCACCCAGTTATCCTAGTTTCTCCTATTGCCGGCTTTGCAACGCATTTTTAACTTAACCCCCCACGCCGCTGCGCCGCGAGACATCCCGAAGGAACTGTACCAAAATGGTGGGGCGCTGTGTTACGGCGCTATACAGTTCCTTGGGAGGTCAGGCTAACCTCGTTTGACCAGGTTGATTGACATTGGGCTAGCTCGGTCAGGCTGGAAAGCCTGACCTACTATTTCGTTGCAAAGCCCCTATTGCCGGACGTTTTTGCCTGCCTTGAGTTGGGCGAAAGGTTCGCGTTATAATCCGCCGGCTTAGGAGCGAATCAGCAACCTACCGATTAAGCCTGATATTGGCCACCCCTTACCAAGGGGGAGGCCATCAGGCTGGAAAGCCCAGGGAAATGGATTCCTTGCCGAGTTTACAATTGTGGCGCGAGGATGTCGGCGCCGCTCCCCGGCGGGCCCCGCGGTGGGGCGGGGGGCGTGGTGCCAGGTTCCTGGTGCTGGCCGCGCTTTTGGCCGTCGGCGGCGCTCTGGCGGGCCTGCTGACCTGGGTGCGGCCGGTCCCCAACCCGGCCTTTGTTTTCCTGGCCAGCACCACGTTCACGGCGAGCCCGATCCCTTCACTGCCGCAGGTGGAAGGCGATCGCGCTGGTTTGAAGGGAGGCCAGTATTTCGCCCGCTTTCAGTCGCCGGCCCCGCTCGATGGGGGGCACTGGCAGCAAGCCATGGCCTCCTGGAAAAACCATCCTGCGCGGGACCCGCTCGTGGTCTATGTGGCGGGCCGGGCCGGCCGGACCAGTAGCGGCGAAGTGGTCCTGTTGCCGGCCGATGCTTCTCTCGATCAGACGGGGACGTGGTTGCGCTTGCGGGAGTTGTTGGAAAAGCTGCGCGACTGTCCGGCGCGTCACAAGCTGTTGATCCTTGACCTCATGCATGCGTGGGCGGAGCCGGCTGTGGGAGTGGCCGCGGACCAGGTTGCCGCCGCCCTGCCGGGCGAGCTGCGGACCGTGACTGACCCCAACCGCCTCGTGCTGGCGTCGTGTTCGCCCGGCCAGAACAGCCTGGTCGCCGAGAACCTGGGGCGGTCGGTGTTTGGCTATTACCTGGAGGAAGGCCTGCGCGGCTACGCCGACGGCTACACCGGACAGCGCGACGGTTTGATCACGGTCGGGGAATTGGCCCGGTTCGTGCGCGGGCGGGTCGAGCGCTGGGCCGGCCGGCTACACGGCGAACGGCAGACGCCAACGCTGTACGGTTCCGGGCCGGACTTTCCGCTCGTGGCCCTGGCCCACCGCCAAGCGCAACCCCATCTGGATCTGGCCGAAGCCGGTCCGTATCCCGCCTGGCTGCACGCGGCCTGGAAACAGCGCGACCAGCTCTGGCAAGACGGCGGCTACCGGCGGGCGCCGCGCCTGTTCCAGAAATACCAGGCTCTACTGCTGCGGGCGGAAAAAGCCTGGCGCGACGGGTCCCCGGCCGTGGAATTCCAGTCTCCTCTGGAGCGTGTCCACCAGGATTTGCTCTGCCAGCGTGATTTTTTACGGCCGGCACCGCAGTCGCTGGCCCAGGCCCAGAGGCAGGGCCTGAAAAGCGATCCGGCCGTGGCCCAGGCTCTGCGAAACCTTTGTCTGGATGCCCGCCGCCTTCTCGCCGGGGCCGGGCGAGAGGAAGCAACTCTGGTGCAGGCCCGTTTGGTCAAATCGTTCGCCGAAAAACATCCTGGGGTTTCCGCTGAAGTGGTCGCCGCGGCCGCCTTTTCCCAGGCGGTGACCGACGGCGCCAGTGATGCGGACACGCTGCGTCTTTTGGATCATGTGGCCAACATCCCCTCCCTTTCTCTTTGGGGGAGTGGGAAGGGGGAAGGCGAGCCGCGGTTCGTGGAAACCTTGCTGCTGCGGCAACTGGCCGACTTGGCCGATCGGCTGGGGTCGCATCCCTGGCCGGCCGACACGGCGAGCCGGCTCCTGCGCCTGGCCCACCTAGCGGAACAGGTGCACAGCCAGGCCGAGGCGTTCGCCTGGCTGCGTCCCTGGCTCGACGAGGCCGCCCAAATTCGCCACGAAGGGGAAATGGCCTTGTGGGCGCGGGGCTTCGCATCGCTGCCCGAGGCGGACCAACACCTGCGGACGGCGGCGGCCCGGTACGAAGATCTTGGGCGCCAGGCCGAAGCGATCCGGCAGGCCTTGGCCGCGCGCGACGAGGCGTTGGCCCTCCTGCCGTGGTACGCGCGTTACCTGGAGGAAGAACCCAAAGAACTGCCGGCCTGGGAAGCGGCTCTGGCGTCCACGCGCGCCCTGGACGCCGTTCTGCGTGCCGGCCCCATGTCCCCCGCCGACGATTCGCTGCCCCCCTTGCCTGTGCCCTTAGCCCGCCTCAAGGAAAAGGTGGGCGTCCTCAAGAAAAAAACCCAAGAGTTGACCACCCGGTTGGCCGAGTTCCAAGCGCCGTTTGATGCGGATCACGTGGCCCGGCTCGTCGCGTTGAGCCGGCAACCGCGCGTCCCAGCTTCTTTGTTAAGGGAAATGAACCGCCTCTTGACCGTGCCGCATCCGCGGTTGACGGCCGACCGTCGGCGAACTCTGGTGCAGGCACTACGCCAGGGAGCGCGGCGGTTGCAGGAAGAAATCCGCCATCTGGATCACGACGAAGATGGACGCAAGGTCCTGACCGCGGCCCCGGCCGACAACGACGATCCAGCCGCCCTCCAGGAAGAACGCCAGCGGGCCCTCCGCCGGGCGCATATTTCCGAAGCCTTGTTCACTCTGGTGGACCTCGCTCCCAACCGCGTCCAGGTCCTCCAGGAGGGAGTGACTCGGGCCCGAAAAAATCCGCAAGCTCTGCCGGCCCTCGGACCGATCCTTCGCCGGCTCTGGACGCAGGATTTGAAGGACCATTTTCTAGAAGAAGGTTCCCTGGAAACACGCCAGCGGTTGAGCTGGCTGGCGCCGCCACTGGAAGCTTTCGCCCCGCTGGACGAGGCCGAACGTACGCCCACCATGACCCTACGGGCGCGGCAGGCCCGCGAATTGTATGCCTGGCTCAACCGCCACTACCTGTATCTGGCCCGCGATTATCGTCACAGTGGCTTGCCGGCCGGGGTTCCCGCCGACGCGGGTCGCTTTTATCTGCAGGCGGCCGCCGCCAACGGCGGCGATCTTGCCCCGGCCACACCCCTGGGCCATGTCGAGTTCGCCGTCGCCCAACCGCCGCGCCTGGAAAAACCGGCCCTGGCCGCGGTGACCACACTCCAGGTGAAACGCTTCATGCCCACCGGCACCCCCAGCGCGATCGAGCTCCAGGTCACCAGCGACCGGAATTGCTGGCAGGTCACGCCCGATCGGCTGACCCTTCCGGAGGTGGTCGGGGCGGCGGCCGCTTCGGTCGATACCCACAGCGTGCCGCTGCGGATTGCTCTTACCCCGCAGACTCCGGCCGACGAGAAAACCCGGCCCCAGGGTTTCATCCTCCAGGCCCGTTACGAGGGCCGCACCTTCCATTACCTGGTTCCGGTGATCGTGCCATCCGGCGACGACTGGAAAATCTGGCTCAGCGCCAATGCCAAGGAACCCGTGCCGGTGGACGAAGTCCGCGTGCGGCCCGGCGGAGCGCCTCACCCGTTCTATCTGTTTGTGCACAATCCCACGGCCAAGCCCCGCGCCGTCGTCGTCAAGCTCCTGGCCGGCGAACATCCCATCAAGGGTGGCCAAGGAACTCTCACGCTGCAAGCCAAGGAGCTGCGCCGGCTGGCACTGGACGAAATCGCCCCCGTGAATGCGGGATTTGCGGGAATTCACGGACCGCTGCGGCTTCAGCTTGTCGATGCCGAAACCCGCGCGATCCTGGTTAGCCGCGTGCTGCCGGTGAAAGTGCTCGACCCGCGCGATTATGTCCACGTCAGCGAAATCCGCTTCGCTCCCGGACAGCGCCTGTCGGTAAAGCTGGAAGCGCGCGGCGTTGCAGCCGGGCCGGCCATTCCCGCCGAGCTTGTCCTGCCTGGATTGAAAGGCCCCGGTCGGGGCACTTTTCGCGGCGAGATTGCCGTGGCGGACAAGGCCGGGCTCCATCTGTTCGCCGACAATCCGCACAACCCCGACGGCACCGATCCGGAAGGCACCGTCTACGTGCATGTGGACGGCGTGCCGCGGGCCGTCATTTTCCGCAACCTGGTCGGCCCGGCCAGCAATCCCAGCGCCCTGGGCCGCGACGACCGCCCCGCCGTCCGCCTGAGCGTGCCGTCTTTCCTGCCGCCCCGCCCGACCCTGAGCTTTCCGATCGAGGTGGATAATCCGCCTCCGGGGTCAACGCTGGAAATCAGCCTGGGCACGCTCGAAGCCAATACGTTCGCCGCCGAGCAAACGCGAACCTTCGCCGATGCCAAGCACCGCCCGGTGCGGCTGAACCCACACGGCCCGGACGGCGCCCTGGTTTTCCAGGCCGACGTGAAGGATTGGACGGTCACCTTCAATGCCGCCACCATGCGCGGCCGCCGCGCCTTGCAGGCCCGCCTGCTCGATGCCAAGGGCCAGGAAATCCGCCAAACCTTGCAGGTGGTCATCTGCGACGACACGCCGCCGACCGATCTGAAGATCACCGGCGTGCCGGCCAGGGCAAAGCAAGGCACCACCCTGGTCCTGACCGCCCAGGCTCAGGACGGCGAATCGCCCATCGCCGCCGTCGAGTTCTTTGCCGGCAAACCAGTGAACGGCCAGATTCCCCCGCGCGTCTTCCGGCTGGCTGCCCACCCTGATCTGGCCCGGAAAAACTGGACCGCCCGCTTCCCCCTGCCCGACAACCACCGCGGGCCCTTCCCGATCAGCGTGCGGGCCGTCAACGCCGCCGGCCTGGCCACTTTCACCTCCACCTTGTTACTCGTGACGGAAATCGATCCCGCCCTGCTCGTGCCCGGTAAAATCCGCGGCACCGTCACCGAAGGCGCCCGCCCGCAACCCAACCTCCTCGTGATTTTGCGCGATGCCAAGGGCAAGGAACTGGCCCGAACCAAAACGCTGCCCGATGGGACCTACTCTTTCGACAATCTCTCCCCCGGCCGCTATCAGGTCTTTTCTTTCAAGCCCGAATCCCGCCGCCAGGCCGCCGCCGGAGCCGTCGTGGAACCTGGAAAGACGACCGCCGTGCCGTTACCGTTGTCCTTTTGATTGGTTTTCGGGATCGTGATCTCTCGGTCTAAAAGTCTCAAAACCTTTTGAGACCGAGCTCTTTTGCCATAACTCCCTGTGAAATTATGCCTTGTAACCGAACACAAGGGTAACTATCTATTTCAATATTCCACACGGACCTCCGTCCCCCCCGTACTGCTCATTCCGCGAAGGCATTTGAGCAGTACGGCGCGGCGTTGTAACCTTTTATCATTTCATGTCTTATAAGCACCATGCCCTCCGTACTGCTCACATTTCCGCGACAGGGGGGACCAGCTATCAGCAATCAGCGGGGCTCCGGTTTCTTGGCTGATTCCTGACGGCTGATCGCTGAAGGCTATTTGGTGAAGAACACTTCGGCGGCGTGGCGCGACAGGTCGGCTTCGGTTAAGGTTCGGGGGTGGCGGCAACGGTGGGGGTGAGGGGCGTATTCTCCCCGTCGATCTCCGCCGGCAGGCAGTCGAGCAGGTAGTTGAGGAACACCGCCCGGAACGG
>CAZFGM010000480.1:0-5972 GCA_964518515.1 uncultured Alcaligenaceae bacterium
ACTGCCGAACCGATTTGTTCTTACGCGGAACTCGCGGCCGGCGTCCGGGCCGCGCGGATTTTAGGTACGTAACTTGCTCCCTCTAGGATTGCATTCGAAGTGCACCGGTCGGGGTGCGGAGTTTGCCCACCTTCTCAGGGCAGATACCGGCCGGCTTTGAAATCACCACGACTTGGAGGAACCGAGATGGCTCACTGTCAGCGATGGAACACCCGTCTGCACCGGCCCGTCGGGGTGGCCCTGGCGTGTCTGACCTTGACCCTGACCGGCAACGCCCAGAACCCGCCGGTCCCCCCGGCGCCCAAGCCCCAGGCCCATCCCCTCGATCAACCCCTGCACATGTTGTACGAGGCCCGCAAGGTCCATCAGGGCTTGCGTGATTACACGTGCTACCTGATCTCGCAGGAAAAGGTCAAAGGCAAATTACTGCCTGAAAACGTCATGCTGTTCCTGTGCCGGCCGCAACCCTTCAGCGTGTACATGCGCTGGATGGCCCCCAAGGACCTGGCCGGGCAGGAAGTGGCCTACATTCAAGGCCGAAACAAGGACAAGATGCGCGTCCATCCCAAGAAGGGCTTCCCCAAGCTGGTGGGCTGGGTGTCGGTCGATCCGCGCGACCCGCGCGTCTTCGACCACAGCAACCATACCATCCACGAAGCCGGCATCGGCAACAGCATCGAGCAACTGATCCGCCACGTGGAGATGGAGAGACAGGTCAACAAGACGCAGGTGACCTTGGCGCCCTTCACCTATAACAATCGCCGCTGCGACCGCATCGAGCTGACGCGCACGGAACGGCATGCCAATTTCGGCTGTTACCGCACCGTGGTGTACATCGACCAGCAATACAAGCTGCCGGTCCGCGTGGAAAACTACGAATGGCCCTACCAGGGTGGCCCGGCCGGCGGCGCCCTGCTGGAATCGTTCAGTTACGTCAACCTGGAATTCAACAAAGGATATACTGACGCGCCCTTTACCAAATAACCTTGGAAAATCCGAAATCCGAATCTCGAAATTCGAAACAAATTCGAAATTCGAAATTCCAATAGCAACCATTACGGGTTCCGCATTTTGATAAGGTTTTTGGAAATTGTCCGGGCTTGGTCAAAAAAGCAGGAAAACTGGCTGGGAATAAAAGGGGGTGGGATTTTCACCCCCCCAGGGGGTATAACCCAGAACTTCAATGACTATATAACTGGGGCTTGTAGCCGCCGAAAAACAGCGTATGCCGGCCCCCTTCCTCCTTGCTCAGGACGTACACCTCCCCTTTGAACCTCGTCCGCGGCCGGATCGTCCGGGGAGCGGCGATCACCTGGCCGCGCTCGATCTGGCCGGCCTTGATGCCGCGCAACCGCAGACCGACGTTCTGTCCCGCCTCGCCCTGGTCCAGCGGCCCGTTGAAAGCCTCGACACTGGTCCCCACCGCCCAATCGCCATGGCGATTTTTTTATCACCCCGAGCGAAACAGGGGGCCAGGGACCAGCGTTGATACCTCCTTGGGACCGAGCCCAGGTTGGAAAATACAAAGACACGGAAAAAGTCGAAAAGGTTCGAGAAGGCAACGAGTTGGGAACTTGTTCCAGAGAGGGAAGTGTGCGGTAAATGAAAGTCGCGGATGTCCGTCAAGAAGTTTTCAACCGCGCCTGCCGAGAATACGGGTTTTCGGTCTCCCCACTTCAATTGAGCACGCCGCCGATTTATATGGACAAACGTATATAAAGCAAAGCATCATAAAGGATTATTCAATAAGTAGTTACGAATTCGATTTATCATCGGTTTTCCTGGGTTGCCTTTCTTTCTATAATGTAAAAGTGGTGGTCCGTTGGCCACCCTTGTTTTCCGGCCCTTGGTCTTTTCAATAGTGATTCTTGGATTTGGGATTAGAGGTTTCTGCGAATGAACACCATCAAGTCGTTTGCCAAATCCACCGGGTTGCCGCGCGACACGCGGGCCATCGCTTCCGCAGGAATGGCTTTGTGGGGGGACGAACCGCTGGCCAAATTCCCGGAAGACACTATTGGCGAAGATTTTTCCCTGGAAACACCCGCTGTCCCGGAAACGGGATACAGCAAGGGCGCTGATGACGCCTTGGGCTTGTATCTGCGGCAAATGGGGTCCATTCCCCTGCTGACCCGCGCCCAGGAATTGACCCTGGCCCGGCGCTTGGAAACCACGCGGCGGCGCTATCGCCGGGCGGTGCTGTTCAGCTGGCTTGGCGTGGCCCGCGTTGTGGATACGTTTCAACGCGTCAAAAGCGGCAAGCTGCCGCTGGACCCGACTATCGACGTCATTACCAGCCTGGACCTGACCCGCGACCAGATCGTGGCCCGGATGCCGCACAATCTGAAAACCCTGGGCCGGCTGCTGGTAATCTCGGCAAGCGATTATCGCGCCCTGCTGCGCACCCGGTCGGCGTCGGGGCGGTCGCGCCTGCGCCGCGCCCTGTTACGCCAACTCCGCAAGGCCATCACGTTGCTTGAGGAAATCTCGCCGCGGACCGAGTTGCTCGATCATTTTGCGGAAGAAGTGATCCAGTTCGCCGGACACCTGGAGGATTTGGAACGGAAGATCGGCGCCTGCGGCCGGTCGGCGGCCGGCCGCGCCTGCCAAACCCGGCTGATCAAGGAGCTGCGCGACAAGATGCTGGAAGCGCGGGCCACCCGCGACGAGTTGGCTCCCCTGGCCCGGGTCATTCGCCGCCGCCAGACCATGTACCAGAAGGCCCGCAGCGAGCTGGCCGAGGGCAACCTCCGCCTGGTGGTGGCCATCGCCAAACGTTATCGCGGCCGCGGCCTGGCCTTCGCCGACCTCATCCAGGAAGGCAATCGCGGCCTGATGCGTGCCGTGGACAAATTCGAACACCGCCTGGGATTCAAGTTCGGCACCTACGCCACCTGGTGGATTCGCCAGGGCATCACCCGCGCCCTGGCCGATCACGCCCGCACCGTGCGCGTCCCCTGCCACCAGGTCAGCACCCTGGCCGCCATGGATCGCGTCCGCGGCGAATTGCTCGCCAGCACGGGCCGCGAACCCACCCTCGAGCAAATCGCCAAGAAGCTGGGCGTCTCGGTCGCCGACACCAAGGCCCTCCGCGCCGTGGCACGCCAGCCCGTCAGCTTGCACGAATCGCTCGGCGACGAAGCCGAACGCACTCTGGGCGATTTCCTCGATGACTCCTCGGTGGACAACCCGGGCGATCTGGCCGACCACAATCTGCTCAAGGAACGCATCGGCGAAGTCCTGCGCTCTCTGACGCAGCGCGAGCGCGAGGTCATCGAGCTGCGCTTCGGCCTGAAAGACGGCCAGCCGCGCACTCTCGATGAAGTGGCCAAGTGCTACGGCATCACCCGCGAGCGCATCCGCCAGATCGAGGCCCGCGGCCTGATCAAACTGCGGCAACCTCTTCGCAGCCAGCGCCTCGAGGGATTTGCCGAAGAGGAAAGTTATTCTGGACGCGGTCGCGAGTGAGCTGATTTCCACGCCCCCAATTCCCGCGGGATCCTATCCCCCAAGTTGGTGCTCCGCTTACGACAGCTTCTTCCGCCATGATGATGCTTTGGGCAATGTCCACGAGTTTCATTTTCCAAAATAATTATGTGCGGAATTTTTTGCTGGCAATGAAGACGTAATTGCGGAGGCCCGTGGCGATGACGAGCCGTTGGTGGAACGGTTGTATTATGCGCTCCAAGGCGCGCGGCTTGACACAAATTCCCTTGTTTTTATAACTTAGACTCCCTGGGAACAAGATGTTTTCACCAGGATTCGTGGAGGCATTTCAGGGAGCGCCCTATTGGGTGCGGCACGGCCCTGGCTAGGGAGCGACATGATCATATTCGATGCCCATCTGGATCTGGCCTGGAACGCGATGGACTGGAACCGGGACCTGCGGCTGGCGGTGGAAAAAATCCGCGCGGCCGAGAAGGCCGCCGGCATGATCGACAAAGGGCGGGGCGCGGGCACCGTGTCGTTTCCGGAGCTGCGCCGCGGCAAGGTGGCGATCTTCATCGCCACGCTATTAGCCCGGCTGCTGCGCAGCGGCGCCATGCCGGCCATCCAGCGCTATGCCGCCATGCCGGCCGCCTACGCCGCCGCTTACGGCCAGCTCGCCTATTACCGCGGCCTCGAGCAGCAGGGACTGTTGCGCTGGATCAAGGATTGGCCGGCCCTGGAGGCACACGTCCGCGACTGGCAGGGCAACGAAAATCCCGCCAGCTTGCCCCTGGGTTTCATCCTCAGCATGGAAGGAGCCGACCCGGTACTGTCGCCCGAGCAAGTGGAAGAATGGTGGCAGGCGGGCCTGCGCATCATCGGCCCGGCCCATTACGGCGTCAGCCCCTACGCCCATGGCACCGGCACCGAGGGCGGGCTCTTTCCTCCCGGCAAGCCGCTGCTGAAAACCATGGAAAAGGTCGGCATGATTCTCGATGTTACCCATCTGTCGGATCAATGCTTCGACGAGGCTTTGGAAACTTTTGGCGGGCCGGTGCTGGCCAGCCATCACAATTGCCGGGCTCTGGTCCCCGACCAGCGCCAGCTCACCGATGACCAAATCAAGCGGCTGATTGCCCGCGGCGCCGTCATCGGCACCGCCCTGGATAACTGGATGCTGTATAAAGGCTGGGTGCGCGGCCAGTCCGATCCGAAGCTGGTCAAGCTCGAAGACATGTGCGACCACATCGACCGGGTCTGCCAGCTCGCCGGCAACGCCCGCCACGCCGCCATCGGCACCGACCTCGACGGCGGCTTCGGCAAGGAACAGTCGCCGCACGACCTGGACACCATCGCCGACCTGCAAAAGGTGCCCGACCTGCTCCGCCGCCGCGGCTACCAGGAAGCCGACGTCGATGGCATCATGCACGGCAACTGGCTGCGCTTCTTCAAGGACGCCTGGACGCGGAAGTAAGGGGGGAGGTTGCAATGGGCCAGGACCGGCGTGTGACTTTTGAAATGGACAAGGCGCCCTCCTGGCCGGCGATTGCCGATATTCTGGCCCGCAAGAATCTCCCGGCCCAGTTGCGGATGATCGACGGCCAGCTATCGTTTCCCGACGAGTCCCCCCCGGAAACCTGGCGCGAATTGCGCGTGAGCACGCCGGCCGGAATGATCACCCTGCGCCGGGAAGGAAATGCGGTTGTCGTGGTCACCTGGGGCAACGCCGCAGGACCGTTGCTCGAGGCCTGGCAAGCCCTGGCCGCGGCCGTTGCCGAGGTGACGCATGGACGGGTGGAATCGGACGAAGGTGGCGCGTGATCTTTGGGGATTTTGCCATTGGGAAGGACCATCATGAATGCCGAGCAACTGCGGTCGCTGCAAGCGCCGGTAAAAACCCGGTACAAAGAAATTCCCACCGCCGCCCTGGTGACCTTGAAGGCGCAGGGAAAAATCGGGGCGGAAACAATCACCTGCAAGGTGGATACCGGCCGGGCCCTGGTGGAGGCCGGGCTGCATCCCGCCACGGGCGGCGACGGGCTATCGACCTGTTCCGGCGACATGCTGCTCGAAGCCCTGGTGGCCTGCGCCGGCGTGACGCTGCGCGCCGTGGCCACCGCCCTGGACATCCCCGTGCGCGGCGGCACGGTGCGGGCCGAGGGCGACCTGGATTTTCGCGGCACCCTCGGCGTCAGCAAGGACGTGGACGTGGGCTTCCAGGAAATTCGTTTGTTTTTTGACCTGGATACGGAAGCGACACCGGAACAGCTCGAGACGCTGGTGAAACTGACCAAGCGCTATTGCGTAATCTACCAGACGCTGCAAAAACCGCCGGCAATGGAGGTGAAGGTCAAGTAACCCGGCTTTGCATTCGCGCAGGTGCGGCGGTGCATGCCGAACCTCGAAACCGTAGCGACAACCGGCGCAGCGAACCCACCGGGGAGAAACAAAGGTGTCAGGACCGAATGGCACTGTCGCTAGCCCGACTTTCCTACTTACGCACGCGCCGAGTCTCAACTCGTTTTTCCATCAGGGCTTACGTG
>CAZFGM010000481.1:0-2521 GCA_964518515.1 uncultured Alcaligenaceae bacterium
GAGGAACTGGTGGCGATAGCGAACAGCTATTCGCCGCATGGCCAAACCTGAGTCATTTTACCGCGAGCTTGCTCGCCGAAGGCTATCGATGGGAAAAAAAAGGCCCGGCCAAAAGGGAAAGAAGGGAGGGGGCAAACCAGGACACACACCGGGGCGAGGACACAGGCGAAAATCTGACCCCCCAATTGAAAAAACGCTTTCAAGAAAATGCTGCAAAGAAAAGAAAAACAGCAGAACAAGCCTATCAAAAGGCCATCCAGAGGTGGGAAGCCATGTCAGAATTCGAACGAAAGCATTTCCCCGAACTTCATCCTGATAAATTCAAGCCTTAACGAGGGTATTGGCATGATTAACCAAATACACGAACCCCCGAAGACCCGCAAGAGGTTTGGCGGCCTTTGGGATAAATTAGACTATCTGTGCAAAAAGATACATTTCTGGTGGTACGTAAGAAAAGACAAGACTTACGCCAAACGTTACCTCGGTCGATTAGAGCGAGTTCTCAAAGAGTTGCCCGAAAATGACCTGGCGATCGTTCGAGAAGAAGGATGGGCTTTGCTCCATCAACTCCGGGGCGAGAAAAACCTGGCAATCAAACACCGACAAAGAGAAATCGAGTTGATAGAAATGGCTCATCAATCAGTCCGCCAGTCGGTCAATGCCGGACGCTACGATGAGACCATGGCAAAATCCATTCTCGGGGACCGAGATATAGGCGGTTTACGGGAGCGACGAGCCATTTTGAAAACCCTGGAGAGGGGAATTTAATTAACGTAATTGATTCCAGAGCGAACGGGGTCCCGACTTGTGCCTGCCAAGAACCTTTATCACGACGCCGTGGTTCACGCGTTAACCGCCGATGGGTGGACCATCACGCACGATCCCCTGACGATCTCCTATGGAACCCGGATTTACACGTGGATCTGGGCGCGGAACGGCTGATGATCGCCGCCGAAAGGGACGAACGGCGCATTGCCGTGGAGGTCGCCAGTTTTCTGGGCCTGGTTGACAAGCGATCGACCATCAGCACCACAACCCCCCAGTTGTGTCCTGGCCAGGTTTGGCGACCCATGGTACAGTGATCAGGGAGGAGCAACCCCATAGACGGTCTTTTATGGAAATCGACCATGCGCATCGACAACGGTCCCCAGGCGGCGGTTGGGGAGCGAAAGGCTTCCCAGGCGGTGTTCGAGGATTCGCCGGTTTACCAGATGGCGCAGCGGCAACTGGAGTCGTTGGCCGGCGTCATCGACCTGGACGCCGGCGTGCTCGAGCGTCTCAGCCAGCCCAAGCGCTCGCTGGTCGTCAGCGTGCCCATCCGCATGGATGACGGCCGCACCGAGAATTTCATCGGTTACCGCGTGCAGCACAGCTTGACCTCCGGCCCGGCCAAGGGAGGCCTGCGCTATCACCCGAGCGTCGATCTGGGCGAGGTCGCCGCCCTGGCCATGTGGATGTCGTGGAAGTGCGGCATCATGAACCTGCCGTTCGGCGGCGCCAAGGGGGGCATCGCCGTCGATTCGGCCCAGCTCTCGGTCGGCGAAAAAGAACGCCTGACCCGCCGCTTTACCGAGGAGGTTTTGCCGGTCATCGGCCCGCGCATGGACGTCATGGCTCCCGACCTGGGCACTGACGAGCAGACCATGGCCTGGATCATGGACACGTATTCGATGAGCGTCGGTTACGCCTGTCCGGAAATCGTCACGGGCAAGCCGGTCGAGCTGGGCGGCTGCGTCGGCCGCCGCGAGGCCACCGGCCGCGGCGTCGTCTACTGCATCATGCAGGCCCTGCAGGAAATGTCGGCCAGCGGCCAGCACACCGCCGTCGTGCAGGGCTTCGGCAACGTCGGCGCGGTCGTATGTCAGGAACTGTCCCTGCGCGGCATCAAGGTCGTCGGCGTCGGCGATCGCTACGGCGCCATCAAGAACCCCAAAGGCATCGACGTGGCCGCCCTGACCCAGCACGTGCAGTCGGGCAAACGGCTGCGTGATTTTCCCCAGGCCGAAGCGATTTCCGGCGACGAGCTGTTGACCTTGCCGTGCACGATCCTGGTACCGGCGGCGCTCGAGCGCGTCATCACCGCCCGGAACGCCGCCAAGTTACGCTGCCGCATTTTGGCCGAAGGCGCCAACGGTCCCACCACGCCCGAGGCCGACGCCATCCTCAACACCAGCGAGATCTTTATCATCCCCGATGTGCTGTGCAACGCCGGCGGCGTCACGGTGTCGTACTTCGAATGGGTGCAGGACATCCAGCAGTTCTTGTGGAGCGAGCAACAAGTCAATCACAAGCTGGAGGAGCTGATGCTGAAAGCATTCCACCAGGTGCGCGGCCTGGCCCGGGAACGTAAGCTGCCGATGCGCACGGCGGCGTTGAGCCTGGGGGTGCAGAAGGTGGCCAAGGAGAAACTGCGGCGCGGGTTGTATCCGTAAACCCTGGAGGTGGTCGCAGAACGCGACCACCTTCCCAGGTTTACCCAATACATTGTGCTTTTTACAGGGTGATGTGGGATTCAGGTTTT
>CAZFGM010000481.1:2621-5968 GCA_964518515.1 uncultured Alcaligenaceae bacterium
CAGGCCCGTTCACGGGCCTTCCCGCGCCAGCGGTTCAGGCCCGCCGTTGACGGCGTACTCTGAAGGTGGTCGCAGAATTCGACTACCTTCCCAGGTTTACCCAATGCATTGCGCTTTTTACAGGGTGATGTGGGATTCAGGTTTTCAGGCCCGTTCACGGGCCTTCCCGCGCCAGCGGTTCAGGCCCGCCGTTGACGGCGGGTGAAGGAGTTTATCCTCCGAGTTTGCCAGCCCCGTTCACGGGGCTTCTCGCTGTTCGGCTTTAGCCATTCGCATGCCAGGAGTAGTCATGGCCCGAAACTTCTACGCCGAGATTAACCTTCACATTGTCTGGCACACGAAGGAAAGCGCCCCTCTCCTCGTTCCCAAGGTCGAAGCCATCGTGCACCATTACCTCCGCGGCCGCTGCATCAATACAACCGGAATTTACATCCATGAAATCGGCGGCATTGAAAACCACGTGCACCTGGCCATCAGCATCCCGCCGACAATCACCATTAGCGAGTTCATCGGCCAACTCATAGGTTCCAGTTCGCATGAAGCGAACCAGAAGCTTGGTTACAAAGCGCTCGATTGGCAGACGGGTTACGGCGTGGTTAGTTTCGGCACCGGCGATCTGGAATGGGTAAAGGAGTATATCCGCAATCAGAAAGACCGCCATGCCCGCGGAAAAATCGTTGACCGGCTGGAGCGATGCACCGAGCGCGAAGAAATGGCTGAAGCCGAACACCGAGAAGGCCCGTAAACGGGCCTGGAAATCAGAGGGTGCAGCACCCGCTCTCACCCGCCCTACAAGGGCGGGCCTACACCGCTGACGCGGCAAGGCCCGTGAACGGGCCTGAAAACCTGGGAATCCGCGGGCCTGAAAACCTGGGAATCCGAAATTACTAGTAAACCACATTAAACCTGAAATAAAGCGCAATGTTATTGGTTCAAATTAACTTTTGTTCCCACTGACAACTGACGGCAAACAAAAGTCATGGCCCCCATCTTTCACGGTCCTGTTTCCGTTCTTGCCAATTACCTTGTCGCGCGCCATACCTACCTGATTCGTCTGAAAGCGCCGGAAATGGCGCGGGCCATTCGGCCCGGGCAGTTTTTCATGCTCCGACTCGGCGCGGCGACCGATCCGCTGTTGGGCCGGCCGTTCGCCCTGTACGACACCGTGCTCAATGACGCCGGCGCGCCGGCGGCGGTGGACATGATGTATCTGGTGGTGGGCAAGCTCACCGGCCTGCTGGCGCGGGTCAGGGCCGGTGACCAGGTCGAAGTCTGGGGGCCTTTGGGGAACGGCTTTGCGGATTTGACCGGCTCCAAGCACGTCGCTCTGGTGGCCGGCGGTATCGGACAAACGCCGTTTCTGGCCCACCTCCGCGACTTGCTCGGCCAGCGCGGCTACGGGGGCCGGCCGGCGCGCCGCCAGGTCCAGCGCGTGTCGCTGTACTACGGCGTCCGTAACGCCGATCTTCTGGCGGGACTTGACGATTTCCAGACGACTGGTGCCAACGTGCACCTGGCCACCGACGATGGCAGCCTGGGCTTTCATGGCTTGGTCACCCAGCTCCTGGAACAGCACGGCCCGCCCGACCATCTGGTCGGCTGCGGACCCGAACCCATGCTCAAAGCCCTGGCCAAGCTGGCCGGCCGCTGGCAAGTCCCTTGTCACTTGTCCCTGGAAACCCCCATGGCTTGCGGCCTCGGCATCTGCTTCAGCTGCGTGACCCCCGTGCGCACCGCCGACGGCTGGGATTACCGCCGCGTGTGCGTGGACGGCCCGGTCTTCGACGCGGCCTGTCTGGCGTGGGAACAATGAGGCCGCTTGCGGCTTAGCGCCCATCGGCAAAGTCACAAGCGGCCTCGATAATCCGGGACGGTTTTCAACGGGTCAGCTTGGGGGTCGTGAGGGTCACCCAGTTTGAGGTGGAGCCGACTGGTTGCACGTTGGTAAGCAGCGTATCCGGAACAACCAACTTCGCCGGCTGCACGACGATATCCCGGTTGGTATCGCTCGTCGGCATGATGCGAATGGCTACCATTTGCACGATGTTGTAATAGTAATTGGAGCCTTGGCCATCGCCGGCCTTATAGGGAAGGGAATTCTTCGGCGTGAACAGAGGCATGATGAACGTTTGCCCCACCAAGCCATTGAGGGCCGAGACATTGCCGGCCTCAAAGCCGGGATTGCCAATCCAGTTCCACTTGGTGGCATCATGGTTGGACAGAGGAATAAGGTTCCGGTTGGTCAATTGCTTGATATCATCCGCGTTGGGACCGTTTAGGATCCAATCGTTGGTGATGGTGGCCCCGGTGTGCGTACCGTCCAGGGACAGCAGGCCAAAATTGCCCTTGTCAACGAAAGTGGAATACACCTTGAGGACTGGGTTTCCGGAAGCATCGGTTTGCAGATTGCCATAGGCGTCCAGGCCGGTTTGGAGGAATGTATTCCAGTTATTCACATCGTACGTGATGGGCATGGGCAAGGCATAACCGGTGGGGATCGTGTTGAGGGCCCCGCCATACAGGGTGGCGGAAGCGGTGGCGGTCAGGTTGGTCTGGGCCGTGCCCAGGACCGAACCGAAAAATAAGGTGAGCGAGCCATTGGCCTGGCTATCGCGGCGAAGCGTCACCTTGATGGTATTGGGAAAAGGCGTGCCATTAAATATTCCTTGAACGATTTCTCCGATGGTGGAATTTGAATTATAGGGGGTATAGTTGTTGTTGTTGTCCATAATGCCGAATTCGACATCGCTATCATTAAGGTTCAGGGAGGTCACCCCGCCGGCCCCATTGTAGCCGGCAAATTCCTTGGCCTTGCTGCGGGCATTGGTCAGGGCATTGGTCAAGATGGTTTTTTTTTGGTTCAGGTTTTGATTGGGCAGAGTGTACAGGACATAGCCATCTATGAGGGGCGCGGCGCCCGCCAGGGCGGCGGCGTCGGCGGCGTTTTGCAGCTCCGACTGCGTGACCGTGATCCAGCCGATGTCCACGGCGAAGGCCACCATACCCAGGATCGCGACCATGAGCAAGGCGGTCAAGGGGATGATCACCCCCCGCCGCCGGTGGACATTTCCCGAAGGACCAATACGCATAAGCCACCTCTTCTGTTGAGTTCCCCGACCCCGCAGCGCAAGCAAGGACGGCCCTTGCTTGCGCTTTTTGAAGTTGCGCGCTCGTAGCGGAATTCGCAAGAATTCCGTGGAATCATGCCAGCGAGCAGCGGAATTCTTGCGAATTCCGCTACGATTTTGAGGGGCGCAACTTCAAAACTTGCGCTGCGGGCTCCAAGCTACCGTTGACTCATCATGACCACCGCTTCCGATTCAATACTCTGCCCCGGCAAAAACAGC
>CAZFGM010000482.1:0-5946 GCA_964518515.1 uncultured Alcaligenaceae bacterium
ACGATCGCCGCCTGGTAAACGGCTTTTGCCCGTTCTTCGTCGTTTAATTTCATTAGCCTGAAAACCGCCGGCCACGAGGCCGATTATTTGGAGTAGTTAGGCCTCCTACAAGGCGAAACTTCCAGGTAGGATAACCCATCATCTTGGCTACGGCAATTGCCGTTTTTGCAGACCAGTTGATCCGTGTCCGTGTGGACGTGGAAGATGTTCCGGATAATTGGGCCATGAGGCGGATCAAATAAGACCTACCGATTCGGCAGCGTCGCCACATGGGACGCCGTCATGTAATGGGCGCGTAGGTAGTCGTCGCTGCGATAGGTGACGGGCCCGTACAGGGTGACGGTTTTGCCGATGTAATCGCGCAAGGTGAAGCCGGGTTGGGTGGCAACGTACAGAAGGGGAGTGCCGCGGCGATCTTCCAGGACGTACATGGGCTGGCCGTCTTTGTGGAAGGCGGTGGCCCGCAACTGGCCCCACACGCTCCACTGGGAGGCCGTGGCGGCCGGGTTGGTGCGCGTGAAAGCGGTCGTTTGCGTGCTCAGGTTGGGGCTTTGACCGGCCCATTGCGGCGTTGCCGATTGCGGGCGGGTCATGCTGGCCAGCCGGTTCTGGCTCCAGGTCCTTTGCTGGTAATCGGCCGCCGGATGCTCGACCACTTGGCGGTACAGTGCCATGGCCTGCTGGACGTTGCCCTGGGATAAGGCCTGGTCCGCCTGGGCCAGCAGGGTCGCCGGCACGTTGGCGGAGGCAACGGCCGGCGGCGGCGCCAGCGGGCCAGGGGCCGGCTGCACGGCACTGGCCGGAATGTAGCGCACCTCTTGCGGCACCGGCTGAATCGGCAGCCAGGTGCCGCTGTCTTTAACCTCTTCCTTGCCAACCACCACCACCAGGGTTCCCGGCTGAATCTTGACGCGCTCGACCGGCGGCTTGCCGCCCACCAGGCCGCCCGGCCGGACCGGGACCGGTTCCTTGCCGATGACGGCGGCGATCTGCGTATTCTGGCCGCGCAACACGTGCTGGGCATTGATCCAGCTCACCGACTCCGCCGGCGGCTGGATGGCGATCCATCCGGGTTGTTCTTTTTCCTCCTTGACGACCTTGACGCGGGCGCCCTGGTACAGCTTGGCGGTGGGGTAAAAGTCCGTGCTCGGTCCGCTGCGGATTTCGACTTCCTTGACGCCGATCACCATTTCGCCCATCACGCTCTGGGCCGGCGCCGGCCGGACACTCACCAAGACAAAAAAACTCGCGATGGCCAGAACACGTCGCATGGCTTTCTCCTCGAAACGCAGGGGGAGCGCAAACTTCCTCGAGTTCCTTGGATGTTTTCGGATTCCCGGGGCGGTCTGGGCTACTCGAAGAGGGCCGATCTGTTGGCTAGGGCCCGGGAACCGGCAAAACTAGCCGCCGGCGGCGCTTATACCGTTAAAGGATGCTGGGACAAGCTCAGTCTTTGCCGAATCTGGGCAGGAGGCGCTGGCCGCGGTAAACTCCGGCGAATACGGTGATTTTACGGAAAATGGGTCCTGTCCCGGTCCTGTCCCCTTTTCGGGCAGCCTCTGAGTTTTGAATTTTCGGATTTGGCATTTTGAATTGGTTTCGGCTTTCGACATTCGAATTTCACTCGTCATTGCAGCGGGTGATGATCCAGCGATTGACGTCGCGGAGCATGTCGGGATGCAGTTTATGGTTGGCGGGATAGGTGTGC
Organism: uncultured Alcaligenaceae bacterium; assembly: GCA_964518515.1. Classification (GTDB taxonomy): domain Bacteria; phylum Planctomycetota; class Planctomycetia; order Gemmatales; family Gemmataceae; genus CAZFGM01. Next base: position 1,709 of record CAZFGM010000482.1, read on the forward strand.
ATCTCGACCTGCAGGCCGGCGGCGTAGAGGACCTTGAAGTCGCGGCGGGGCAAGGATAGGGGGACCACCGAGTTGGCGATGCCGTGGCCGATGAAAACGCGGAGTTGGCGGATGGCGGGCAGGCGGAACAGCGGGCCGCCCTGGCGCGGCATGGCGCCGTTGAGGGAAATCACGCCGCCCAGCTTTTCCGGAAAGGTCAAACCCAGGCGGTAGGCCAGCGTGGCCCCGTCGGCAAAACCGGCCAGGTAGATGCGCTCCGAGTGCACGTGGTAACTGCGGCGGGTTTGTTCAACGGCCCGGAACACATAGTCCTCGATCGCAGAATCGTGGCCGCCGTCGCCCCAGGCGAAGCCGCCGCGGCCGTCGGGGCGGGGGCCGAGCGGCACCGGGCCGCGCAGGCCGATGCTGATATAGTTGCGCCGGCTCAGACGCGGGGCCAGGCGCAGGATTTGTTCCTCATTGCCGCCCTGGCCGTGGAAAAACACCAACAGGGGATAGGGATAACGCGGTTCATAGCCGATGGGCAGGAACGTCCGCACGGGCAACGGCCGGGGCGCAGGCAGTTGGGCGGTATAGAAGCCTTCTTTCGGCCGGAGGGTCTGCCAGAGAAGATCGGTGTAGGGCATGCTGGTCCCCGTGCTGCCAAGAAAACGATGCCGAAGGCCCCTTGTTGCTCGCCCCGCGCGTGGCTTGATTCCCCATTCTACCCGTGAAAATAAGAATACGTTTGCCCCGGGTTTGTGTCAACGGTGCTCTTGATTTCCAACCCGAAAAAAAACCATTTTTTTCACGGCCAACGTGGACCTGAAACGGTTAGGCGAAGTGCACATGAAATAGGGAGCCGAAGCGGTTTGATGCAAAAAACCGGTTGCGCCGTTTGTGCGTGAGTGGTGCGTGGTAGTTTCGATCAGGGCATTAATTCCTGTTGCTGCGAAAATTTCGTTCCGACGAGAATTCGTTTTCCCAACCCTCACCACCTTACATGATCCCTTGTTTTTCCAGGTATTCCAGGAGAATCACGGTGGCTTGCTGCGGCGAGGTGGCGGTGGCGTCGATGGTCAACTCCGGCTTGAGGGGTTCCTCGTAAGGGTCGTCGATGCCGGTGAAGCCCTTGAGGTCGCCGGCGCGGGCCTTCTTGTACAGGCCCTTGGGATCGCGCTGCTCGCAGGTCGAAATGGGGGTGTTGACGTGGACCTCGATGAATGGCAATTTGCCGGCGACGTGCAGGGCGCGGACGTTGTCGCGGTCCTTGCGGTACGGGCTGATGAAACTGGTCATGGTGAGGACGCCGCAGTCGGCGAACAGCTTGGCAACCTCGCCGATGCGACGAATGTTCTCCTCGCGGTCGGCGGCGGAAAAGCCAAGGTTTTTGTTCAGGCCATGGCGGATGTTGTCGCCGTCGAGGACGTAGGCCAGGCGGCCGCGCTGCGTCAGGGCATGTTCCAGCGTGAAGGCGATGGTGCTCTTGCCCGAGCCGGACAGCCCGGTGAACCACAGCGTGGCCCCCTTCTGCTGGAGCAGGCCGTTTCGCTCCTCCCGCGTCACGTGGCCTTCGTGCCAGGTGATGTTAGTCGCCTTGATCGCGGTCATTTCGGCGAACCTCCCAAAGTCCGGCGGTAACGATTTTTCCAAGGGAACGTTCTATGTAAGTTGCCCGGTTTTTCCAGACCAAGCTCAGGCAGTAAAAAGTGGCTGTTGACCCTTTTTGGCGAATCCGATATTAAAATCCCCCAAAGATGGAACTGGGGAAATGAAGGGAGTAGCACGATGAGGGAACTTTTTCAAGGAAGGAAGGCGCGATGGGCGGGGTGGTTTTTGATAACCGCGATGGTGGGCTGGTTCGTGTTTCGCACGGTGGCTTGCATCGCCGAGGAACCGCATGTCGATTTCCAAGCGTTTTACCATGCCGGCTGGGCGGTAGTCACGGGGCAGGATATATTCCGGGCCGGGGAGGAGATGTACATTTATCCGCCCATGCTGGCGGCCTGGTTTTCCCCGCTCGCGCGCCTGCCGCTGCGCCTGGCCGCGTGGCTCTGGCTTGGCCTGGCCCTTGGGGTGACCCTGGTCACGGTGCGCTGGGTCTGGTCGCTCGTGTGCGACCGTCTGGCCCTATCCGACGTTCGCCGGGCTTGGCCGTTAGGGGTTGGCTTGGCCTTCCTTTTGTGGAACAACCCTATTCGCTGGGAATTCGAGGGAGGGCAGTGCGACTGGCTGCTTTTGGCAACGATGCTGCTGGCGCTGGCGGCACTCGATCGGGCCCCGTGGATCACCGGCCTGGCGCTGGGCTTCGCTATCAATATTAAGTATCTGGCCCTGGCCCTGGTCGTTTACCTCGTGTTTCGCCTACGCTGGCGTGCGGTCGCCTGGACCTTGGCCGGCACCCTGGGATGGGCGTTGGCCCCGGCCTTGGTGCTCGGGTGGAACACGAACCTCCAATACCTGGCGGGAGCAACCGCCGGTTTGGGAAAGCTAATCGGCTGGCACGTGCAGCATACCCCCGGCCAACTTTTTCCCATCACCTACGACCGCAGCATTTCCTTGCCCAGCGGGGCGGCCCGCTTGGTGGAACACGGCAGACTAGGCGGCGGGACCTTTGCAGCCATCGTGGCCGCCGAGGCCCTGCTGGCCGCACTGGCCGGCTGGGCCATCTATCGCCGCTGGCGCCTACCCCTTTTCGGCGGCACCGAACGCATCGCCGAAGCGCTGGAAACTTCCGGACCTCTTCCCGGCCAAGCCAACGGCAGGCAGACGGTACTGCTTCTGGAATGGTTAGGGGCCATGACCCTCATGCTGGCGTTCAGTCCGCAGACCAGTGTCCGCCATCTGTATCTTCAGGTGCCGGTGATCCTTCTGGGAGTGGCGCTGGTAATGGGAGCGGCAACCCAGAGGCCCCGTTGGCTAGCCGCTCTGGCCCTCGCCGTGGGCTGCCTTGGCGTGGCCATCCCTTCCGGCCCGCCGGTGCCGAATCAGGTCGATTGGCGCTTCATCGGCGGACGGGCGGCCAGCTTCTTGACAATGTATTTGCTGTTGCTGGCGGCGAGTCTGGCCAACGTACGTGCCCGGGGACACTTTAGGCTCACCCTACCCGTTCGCGACAGCACTCCTGGGCAACTTGGCACCGCGGCTTGAAAAACTTTGAGAAAACCGGCACTCAGAACCAATTACTCCCCAAGCGCGAGGTTTGTGTGTCCGCAAAGCGAAAAAAGTTGAGCATCGTATGTCCGGCCTACGAGGAAGAAGAGGGCTTGCCTCTTTTCCACGCGGAGCTCGGCAAGGTATTGGTCGCGGTAGAACCCGATTACGACGTGGAAATTATCTATGTCGATGACGGTTCCCGCGACAGGACCTTACAGGTGCTGCACAATCTGGCGAATCAGGATCCGCGCGTCCGCTACCTATCCCTGAGCCGGAATTTCGGCAAGGATAGCGCCCTGTTCGCGGGCCTGGAATACGCTCGCGGCGACCTGATCATTACCATGGACTCCGACTTACAGCACCCGCCCCGGCTGATTCCCCTCCTTCTGGCCAAGGCCCAAGAAGGGTTCGAAGTGGTTGTGACCATGCGGGAAGAGAAGCGCCCCAGCCCGCTCAAGCGCCTCAGCGCCCGCTGGTTTTACCGGCTTTTATGGATGTTCAGCGACACGGCCATCAGCCCGAAAATATCGGATTATCAACTGCTGACCCGCAAGGTCTTGACGCAGCTGGTGCAATTGCGCGAGCGCCACCGGTTTTCCAAGGGCCTGGTGCAGTGGCTTGGATTTCCGGAGGCCGCAGTGCCCTTCAGGGTAGACCAGCGCCGGGCCGGGCAGAGCAAATTCACTTTCAAGCGCCTGCTGACCCTGGCCAGCGATAGTATCTTTTCTTTTTCCCGCGCCCCCTTGCGCCTGGCCCTGTACTTGGGCTTTGCGGTCGTCCTCTTCAGCGTGCTGCTTAGTGGCTTCTGGATCAGCAACTGGTGGTGGTCGCCCAACCCCATTTCCGCGGGCTGGATGTACTTGATCATTTCCACCCATTTGCTGGCGGGTTGCATTTTGTGCGCCCTGGGGGTGCTCGGAGAATACGTGGGCCGCATTTTCGAGCAGGTCAAAGGCCGGCCCTTGTATGTGGTCAAGGAAACCTGCGAAGGCCGGTCGGCCGCACTTCATCCGGCAACGCGGGAGACCCAGCGCGACGCCGCTTAGCCTGATGCGCGGCAAGCCCTGCTCCCGGCACACCCGCTGACAGGCCCGCTGCACCGT